>JABCOX020000081.1 GCA_013333395.2 Clostridiales bacterium
GTATATGTCAACAAAATATAGGCAATTTTTTTATCTCTCGGATAATCTTTCAATATTATTGCCAAAATTACTTTATATTTTTCAAAGTTTACTTAATAAAACAAATTAAATAATTGATTTTAATTCGCTTATTTCTTGGTATTTTAATATTTCTTTTATTAATTTATTTTTTGTTTGTATTATATTTACTCCTATTGAATCTTTCTTGCTTTCTTTTGATAAAAAGCTGTTTTTTTAATACTTTATTCTTTCTTACATTCTCTTCTATTTCTTTTATCCATTCTTCTGCACTTATATCTATTGGTATTGGATTTTCTATATCATCTATAGTGAATCCTTCACTTAACACACACCTTTGATAATGCATTTGCTCCATATATTCCAAAAGCTTTTCTTACACTACAAAATCTTTTCTTTAATTTACTAAATATCTGGGACATTCTAATTCAAGTCAAACTTTAAACACTTATTCTCATTTATTTAACACTACATCTTCTGAAGTAATTTATACAATCAATAAAGCTAGAAATACTGTTGAAAACTAGCTATTTTTTGTTAATATGGCTCTACAAGTGGTTCAGAATATAAAATTATTGTTTTTAATAAAATGAAAAGACTTAGTTTTTCCTTATTTTACTAAGCCTTTTTTATATATTTTTGTCCACACCCAACTTGGCATATATTAGTATTTTGTAATACAATTACATTTTCTTAATTTTAATACCTAATACACCATATTTAGATTGTTCTTATGGAGAATAATATTCTTCCATATCTTTTGGATCAGCTATATTTTCTTCATCATATCCCATTTCAACCTTATCAAAGTTTTTATATAATTCTTCAAATGACGGATAATGATATAAATTTTCTATTTCAACTAGCATTTTTTCATCATTAGTTCTATTTGTAAATTCAATTAAATCCTTAATTTTTAATAATTATCTTTTTTCATCGTTTAATCTCAATTCTATAGTTTTTGTTCCATTTTTTATTCGTTCAAATGGTTCATTGTTTAATTTCATTTCATGTTTCATATTGTTCGCTTCCTTTCATTATATTTTCTTTATCATCGTTTCCATTCTTGTATGATAGTTTTTCTTATTATAAAAATCCTTACCAATATCATTGTAAGCAAATACATCGACTATTACATATTCACATCCAACTGATTTAAAATATTCTTCCATTTTATTTATAAGTTCTTGTCCTATGCCTTTACTTCTAATTTTATTTGTAACAATTAATTCTATAATTTCTCCTCTTTTTGGACATTTATAGTCTAGATAATCATATTCATCATAAGGAAATATGCAACCCATAATTAAACCAATTGCTTTATCATTTTCTACTGCCAAATAACATTTTCCATTATTTTTATTAACTTCATTTAAATCTATTATCGCCATTTTTTCTCGATATTCAGGATGAAGTTGATCCAAATGATCTTTATCTATTGATATGATATATTCTTCAAGTTCTACTAACAAATCTTTAACATCTTCTAAATATTTATCTTCATATTCTACTATTTGCATTTTTTAATCACCTCCAATACTTCAAATATCACTTTAGTGTTTTCATTAAAATTAGGTTTTATTTTATTAAAATAATTCATATGGCTTTCTTTCCATTAATTTAATGATTTATTTTCTCCCTCTAATTTTGATAAATCCCATATAATATTTTTAAATTCAGTAATAATTACATTACTTGTTTTTATAAAACATACATTTTTATCTTGTGAATCGGTCAATATTGATATATCTCCAACTTTAGAAATATTATCTAATTCATATAATGATATAGTAGCTATCTTTTTTCCATCTAATACAATATTAACTAATCTATCTATATCAATACCAAAAGTCCATCTGTCTGGTTTATTTAATAAAACTATTATTTTTTCTTTATTACCTAATGTATTAATTCCTATGTATTCGTCTGTTTTTTCAAAGCCACATTTTTTATAACATTTAATTGCTCTTTCGTTTCTATCAAATGGCCTTAAAACAATACAATCGCATAAATAATTCTCATAAATATAATTATTAACATAATTAACGACTTTTGTTCCAATTCCTCTAGATAAGTATTCTGACTCGCCAATAAATATATCATACTCAAATACATTATCATATTTTATTAATTTATCATTCTTTTTATCCCAAACTTTATATACAAAAGGCTCATCAAACATTTCTTTTAAATATTCATATGCTTGAACATATAATAAATTATACATATCACTTATTTCTATATCTTTTAAATTTCCAATAAATAATTTAAATAACAAATAAGGAGCAAATGATTCTGCTCCATTTATTTTTATAAATTGTAAGTTGTCGTTATAGTTTTTCTATAAATTTTATACTTTCATTATAGATTTTTTGATATTCAATATTATGAACATAATGAGAACATTCTAAAATTTTATATTCTCCATTTTGCTTATTATTTATATAATCAATTATAAACTTTCTCCATTCTTCTTTTGCATAACCTGTTCCTTCTCCATTAGATACAAAAAA
>JABCOX020000082.1 GCA_013333395.2 Clostridiales bacterium
GAATCTAATAGATATATAGAGTTGTCTAGGCTAGCTAGTACGGGTTGTATTAGCGATTTAAGACTACAAGTACCATTTGTACTACAAGAAACATTTAAAGACAATACAGGCCGTACAGAACGGTCTATAAAGTACCTTGCAGACTTTGTATATAGTAAGGGGAGTAAGAAGTATATTGAGGATGTTAAATCACCTATAACACGCAAAGAGCCAACCTATATTATCAAAAGGAAGTTATTAAAATATAAATATCCTGAATATACATTTATTGAAGTTTAAGACAAAAATAGACCGGATTACTCCGCAGTAGTCCGGTCAAGTGTTAAATAGATACATTTTTTATTGTTTTTCAAGTATAGTATATAAAATCATACTAAATAAAACAATGGGGAATGTTAAAAAAACAATAATTATTGATATTTAGCACAATAAAGTAATAAACTTAACGGCCAATATGTGGATAATTGAGTTGTGTATATTTATGTTTGTTATACCTTAATTATAAGGCATATACAGAACTAATATAAGTTACTATTTGTAGTAGATAGGTAAATAAATTAGTACAAAATCTTAAAGGAGATAGGATATATGAATGTGATTATTAGATATAAAGAAAATATATTATTTAACCCAGACGCTATTTATTGTGAGGGAGTAACAGTTAAAGCAAAAAAAGGGCTAGATTACTATATATTGTGTGAATATGAAGATGTTGAATCTGCAGAAAGACTAGTTTTTGAGATATGGTCGCAGTTAAGTAAATATAAAAATAAAGATAACATGTTTATATCTATTAAATAAAAAAAGGAGATGGAATAATGGCATACTTTCACGATAATTTAAGGTATCACGAAGATACAAAAGTTAAAAGGGCAATAAGCAAGGATGATATAGATTTTCTAAAGGCATTACAAAAAGAGAGAAATACACAAGATAATTGCGAAACTGCTGATGTTAGAACATGGGTTATAAAAGATAGAGATGATACAGTTACAGAAGAAGGACATGAGGATTATTATCTTTTATATGATTCTGAAAACTGCAACAATCTAGACTTAAGGGATATATATGACATTTTAAAAGCTTTAGAATTTGAAACAGACTACTATACAGGAGAACTTGTTATAGAAAATTTAAATTTTGAAAATGATGTAATCACATTTACATATTTTGGTCGCAAGTCAAGTATATCAAAAGATAACAATAACAAAGATAGTATTGCTATAAAAGGTGTATGTGTGGGCGAATTAATATCGTTTTTTAATGATAATTTCTATGAGATAGTTAGAGTAAATATGATAGTAGGTTGGAAGCATCAATTTTGCTTTTTGACTCAAAAGGCAGCCGAAAATTATTTAAAGAGAAAAGGGCATAATCACTCAAAAGACGCACATACATATTGTATATGTACTTACGAAGATCCGGAAATTGCCAAGTTAATGGATATCATAGAGAGTACAGACTGGGATAGCGTTAATACAACAAAAATAACTGAAGATAAGGAGTTTGTACATAACACTATCCTAACAGCCTGCGAATTAGCATTAAAATATTGTAATACATATGCAGGGGATGATGAAGAATTGCCTTTTAATGAACAAGATATAAAAGATATTAAGCTATTAAGAAAGCTGGAAATAGAAAGAGGATAAAGATGGAACTACTATTTAAACATAAGTTAAAGATATATGTATTAGCCTTAATATGTTCTTTTGGATTAGGCTGTCTAGTTGGATATATAAAGGTTGAGTATATAGCAAAAACATATATAGGTACAGTAATTAAAAAAGATTATTCGCCTAGTGTAGTTAAATACGAAAAGTATGAAGAGGTGGTAGATGGTAAGGTAATGCAAAGTAAAAAGCCGGAAACATACCCTGAACAGTATTCATTCTTACTAAGAGATATATTTGGTGAACAGACAACTGTATTCGTTACTAAGGAAGAGTATAAGCAGTTTGAGGTCGGGGACAAATATAGAAGATAGATAAAGTATGTATGTGTTATGTTTGTATAGGATGGTGACTAAGTGAGAGATTATCAAAGAGTTAAGAAGAATAAATACAAATTACCAAGAAGTGCTTATAATAGAACTCTATGGACTATTAGGGACTATGATAGGATGAAAGAAGAGGTTAATAGCCTAGTAGAAATAAGTGGGGTAAATACAGATGGTATGCCTAGGGGTAATGGAGTATCGGATCAAGTATCTAGTATGGTAATAAAGCGTTGCGACCTACTAAAAGATGTAAAGGTTATTGATATGGCCTTAGAATTAATACCGGAAGAATATAGGGCAGGAGTATGGAATAACATCCAGTATAATAAATCATATCCTACTTATGCAGGTGTAAGAACATTTGCTAGGTATAAAGCTATATTTATACATAGTGTCGCAAAAGGACTAAATTATATATAAAAAGTTTTAAAAAATAAAAGTTGGCAAACCAGGGAAAAAAAACTGTGTTATTATGATAGTGTGTTGATAGAGTGAAGAGGGTATTTTGTAAGTTTTCTTAGTGTTCATAAAGTCTCCTTTTGATTAATTCAGATATATTATTGCCAATACCCTCTTCATGCACGTTACATTATTCCCCAAACAGAATAAATTTGTAAACAGCCTTTAATTTAATTATTGAGGGCTGTTTTTAATTTTACTCTTAACACAACTACTAATAGTGCAATTAAGGGAATATAAGGAGGTATTTATGAATAGACAAATTAAGATTGTTAGTATGGATGAAATAATACCATATGAAAACAATCCAAGAAACAATGAAAACGCAATAGATAAAGTTGTTGAGTCTATTAGTGAGTTTGGGTTTACTAATCCTATATTGCTAGATGAAAACAATGTTATTATTGCAGGGCATACTAGGTACGAGGCCTCAAAGGTATTAGGATTAGAAGAAGTACCTTGTATTTATTTAACTGATCTATCAGAGGAACAAATAAAGGCATACAGGTTAGTTGATAATAAAACAAGCGAGTTTGCTAATTGGGATTTCAATGCTTTGTCAAAAGAACTAGCCGAGATAGGTGGCAGCATAGATATGAGTTTATTTGATTTTCCTGAGGATGAGTTTGATGTAGATGATTTTAATACTGATTTCGATTTACCTGAGGGGGGGCAGAGCGAAATTAGAACAATGAATTTTACTCTACATGTGGAACAACAGAATAAAATACTAGAGGCTATGGAAAGTATAGACCTAGAGAATGTTGAAAAATATTCTAATACTAATACAAATGGTAATAAACTGTATGGGGTGATTTGTCAATGGGAAGAGCTAAGGAAATAGAAATTAAAGTAATCCCCTCTAAAATAGCAAATGCATTTATTAAAAAACATCATTATTCAGGAAAAGTTGTTAATAACAGTACCCTGCATTTTGGAGCTTTTTTAGATAAAAAATTACATGGGGTTTTATCTTATGGTAATTCATTAGATAAATCAAAAATAATTCAACTAGTCGAAGATACCGAGTGGAATGGATTTTTAGAACTAAACAGAATGGCATTTGATGATTACCTACCTAGAAACGCAGAATCATATTGTATATCACAAACAATTAAGTTAATTAAGAAAAATGCACCTCAAATTAAATGGATTATATCTTTTGCAGATGCTACACAATGTGGAGATGGAACAATATACAGGGCCTCTAATTTTGTTTTAACAGATATAAAAGAAAACCATAATTTAGCAAGATTTAAAAATGGAGAAGTCTATCATAAAATGACGTTTGAATCTAATCCAACAAAGAAATTTAGCGTATTAGGGAATAAATCTGCATATGATATAACTGGTGGATCTTACAATTTTAAAAAGATAATAGAGGTAACAGGGGCTGAAATATTAACGGGGTTTCAGTTGAGGTATATCTATTTTATTGATAAGCAATATCGTAAGAAGTTGACTGTTCCGGAAATACCATTTAGTGAGATAAAAAAGCGTGGGGCTCAAATGTATAAAGGTGAAAAATACTAAATATAACTATATAAATATAAAAAACGATGTAAATAAAAAGAGGTGGTGGTGTGGCAAATGAAAAAATAAAAGCTAAAAAATTATTTATCCAAGGTGTAAAACCAAGGGAAATATCCGAAAAGCTTAACATTTCACATGGCACGTTACGCTCTTGGATTTCTAGGGAAAAATGGAAAGATGAAAAATTAGGCAACAAAAATAATGTTGCAACAAACAAAAAAGCTGTTGCAACAAAGAACAAGGCATCCCCAAAGAAAACAAAAACTAAGAGAGTACCGGCATTGGACAATAATAAATTAGCTGTAAAACATGGAGCATATGAGAAAATCATGTACTCAACCATGACAGAAGAAGAGATAACCTTGATTAGTGATATTAACCGAGATAATGAGTTAGTAGAGCTAGAAAGAGAAAAAGACATTCTGACCGTTAGGGAATTTAAGTATATGAGGCTTATTAACACTCTTAGAAGCGGTGAAAAAGATTTAATTGTTGTAGAGGCAGATAAAAAGGCAACAGAAACAACTCATAAAGGATCTAATCCCACATATGATTTTAACGAGGAAAATAAAGAGATAAATACAAAAAGTATATACGCTTTTGAGTTAATCAATAAATATGAGAGTGAGTTGACAAGAATACAGAAACAACGAGCTAGGGTTATTAGTGAGATAGCCAAGATTAAGCTTAACAGAGAAATGTTGGATATTGCCAAGGAAAGATTAGAGATAGAAAAGATGAAAGTACAGGTGACGGAGTCTGCAGAGGATAAGTTGGACCTATTGATAGAGAAAGTAAAAGGGGTTGTTGGTAATGAATAAGCTTGCCAAACTATATCATGATAAGCAATATAGCGTTTTAGAGTACGCATTAAATAATGATTATTTTATGCTAATAAATCATGGTGCGAAGAGAACAGGAAAAACCATTATAAATAATGATATATTCCTACATGAACTAAAAAGAGTGAAACAAATAGCCGAACAAGAAGGAGTGAACGACCCACAATATATATTAGCTGGTACAGACCTTGGCTCGTTGCAGAGAAATGTACTTATTGAATTGACAAATAAATATAATATAGAATTTAAGTTTGATAAATTCAATAGGTTTAAACTATTTGGAGTGCTTGTCTGTTGTTTCGGCCACTCTAAAATAAATGACCTATCTAGAATAAGAGGTATGACTGCTTGGGGGGCATACATAAACGAGGGAACAATGGCCAATGAGGAAGTATTTAATGAGATTAAGTCCCGTTGTTCAGCGACTGGAGCTAGATTAATAATTGATACAAACCCTGACCATCCGGAACATTGGCTGAAAAAAGATTATATTGATAAGGCAGATAATAATACAATTAAAGAGTTTAGTTGGAAGTTAGATGATAATACATTCTTATCAGAGCGTTATATAACTAATATAAAAGCCTCTACACCGTCCGGCATGTTTACCGAAAGAGATATATTTGGTAATTGGGTTAGTTCAGAGGGTGTTGTTTATAAAGATTTTGACAGTCAAAAACATTACGTAACAGAGTTGCCGGAAATGGAAAGATACTTTGTAGGTGTTGACTGGGGTTATGAACATTATGGAGTAATAGTTGTTTTAGGTTTAGGTATAGATAAGTGCTTTTATTTAATAGAGGAACACGCACATAAATATAAAGAGATTGAAGATTGGGTTAAAATTGCAAAGGATATAAAATTGAGGTACGGGAACGTGCCTTTTTATTGTGACTCTGCAAGACCAGAGTATGTTATAAAGTTTAAAAAAGAAAAACTAAAATCATACAATGCGAGCAAGTCTATATTAACGGGTGTAGAGGCTGTAGCAAGGCTTTATAAACTCAATCGACTATTTATACTAAAGAGCCAAGCAAACCGCTTCAGAGATGAAATATTTAATTATATATGGGATAAGAATACAGGAAAGCCTTTAAAAAATAATGATGACGTACAAGACGCAATTAGATATGCAATCTATTCAGATAAGATAATAAATAAGTGGGAGGTGAATAAAGAGGATGAAGTTAAACAGGGTGTTAGACTTAATAAAAACTAACGAAGCTTTTTTTGATAAGTGCAGAGAAGGTAAGAAATATTATAGTAATAAGAATGATATTTTAGAAAAAGGGGTATGTTCGACAAGTAAAGAATCCGTTGGTGATGATGTGTTGAGACATGCAGACAATAGGGTAACTCATTCATTTCATCCATTACTAACCGATGAAAAGGCCTCTTATATGTTTACATATGAACCTATTATTGATGTTGATGACAATGAAAACAATGTTAATAGCGTTGTTAACGAAATATTAGGAGATAATTTCTCAAGAAAGTTAAAAAACTTATGTATAGAGAGTACAAACTGTGGAGTTGCTTGGCTGCATTATTGGATAGATGACAAAAACCAAGAGTTTAAGTTTGAAAAGGTGAATACAGAAGAAGTTATACCTATTACTGATAGTAGCCTTGAGAAAAATATATTAGAGATAATTAGGTACTATGATGTATCGGAATATATTGATGAGGAAACAACCGCAAAGAAAGTATATAGGTATATTGAGGTATGGAACGATAAAGAGTTTACAAAATATAAATTAGACGCAGGGGCAACTGTACCAGTTAATACAGAAACATACACTCACCAACTAGGAAGAGTGCCTTTTATAAAGTTTGCTAACAATATGAATGAGACGGGGGACCTTGATAAGTATAAAAAGCAAATAGATTTATATGATAAGGTAATGAGTGGTTATGCCAATGATATGGAAGATATACAGCAGATTATTTATATTTTAGAAAACTATGGGGGCCAAGATCTAGATGAGTTTAAAACTAATTTAAAGCGTTATAAAACAATAGAAGTAGAATCAAATCAAATACAAGGTAAAGGTGACTTTAGGACAATACAAATCGATATACCTGTTGAAGCTAGGAAAGTAATCCTAGAGGAACTTAAGAAACAGATATATGAATTTGCTCAAGGGCTACAACAGGATATTGAAAGTTTTGGTAATGCATCCGGTGTTGCTTTGAAATTCTTTTACAGAAAACTTGAATTAAAATGTGGTGTAACTGAAACGGAGTTTAGAGGTGGTATATCTGAACTAGTAGGGGCAATACTTAGATATAAAGGCATAGAATACAAGAAGATACAGCAGACGTATACAAGGAACATGATTTCAAATGATGTTGAAAATGCCCAAATTGCCCAACAGTCGGTTGGTGTTGTTCCTACAAAGGTGATTTTACAAAACCATCCTTGGATAGATGATGTTGACGAGGCATTAAAGCTACTTGATGAGGAAAAGATACAGTTGGAAAATTCATTAGAAGATGAGTACCAAATCAGCAATGAACAACCAATAGATAATATAAATACCCAAGATAATAACCTAAATGATATAACGGCAAAAGATATAAAAACAGAAGCTAAGGAAGAGGCAAATAAAACATTAAATGGAGCACAAACGCAATCATTGATTAGCATTATATCACAGTTTACAAGCGGTATTATCAGCGAAGGACAGGCTATTAACCTTATATCAATTGCAATAGGGATAGATAAGGAAAAGGCTAAAAACCTATTAAATGGAGTTGTATAACATATGGCAACAGATTATTGGATAAAACGAGAAGAACAAAAGTTAAAGGCCCACCTAACAGATGTAACTAAGACAGAAAAAATATTACATAGGAATTTAAAAAAAGCAAGC
>JABCOX020000083.1 GCA_013333395.2 Clostridiales bacterium
AAATATCCAGCATTAACAAATGTTCATGAATAAATAAAAAGGCTAAAACATTTATTGTTTTAGCTTTTTTTTGTGTATGAAAGATTGATATGTTTGAGGGAAGATGTGTTAGTGTTATGTCGAAAAATGATATAAAAATGTAGATGACTTTATAAAATAAATATTGACAATACGAATAAATGTTTGTATAATCATAATCGAACAATCGTTTTAAGGAGAAATGAATATGATTACTACATTACATATTGAAAATGTTGGTATTATTGATGATTTGACTATTGAGTTGGATAAAGGATTTAATGTTCTTACTGGTGAAACTGGTGCTGGAAAGACTTTGATTATAGATGCTATTAATATTATTTCTGGAGGTAGATTTTCTAAGGAAATAATTAGAAGGGGAGAAGAATTTTCTTTTGTAGAATTGAGTTTGTTTTTAGAAAATAATGATGATTTTCCTGATGGTAATGTTGTTATAAGTAGGGAAGTACATTTGAATGGACGAAACACTTGTAAGATTAATGGAAGATTGGTTACTGTTAGTGAGCTTAAAAATTTTATGAGTAATATAATTGATATTCATGGACAAAATGATAATTTGAAAATATTAAGTAAAATGTATCAAATAGAATATTTGGATAATTATTGTGGTAAAGATTTATTAAAATTGAAATTGGATTACAATGAGAAGTATTCTAAGTATTTGGATATTAAGAAAAAATTAAAAGAGAATTTTGGTGATAATAAGGAAAGAGAAAGAAAGCTGGATTTATTACAGTATGAATTTGATGAAATAGATGGTGCAAATTTAAAAATTGATGAAGAAGATGAGCTTATTGAAAAACGTACAATTTATTTAAATTATGAGAAGATTTCTACTTCAATTGCTCAAACTGTGGATAATTCAGATAAGGCAATGGCAACAATTTCTAATGCGGTAAAGGCAATTGAAAAAATTGCTAATATTGATGAGAAATATGATAAAAAGCTTGAAGAAATTAGAAATATTTATTATGAATTGGAAGACTTTTCTCATGGAATTAATTTGATGAATGATGATATGTATTTTGATGAAAATGAAATTAATGAATTGGAAAGTCGATTGAATTTGATTCATACTTTAAAAAGAAAATATGGAAATTCAATTGAAGAAATTTTAAAATATAGGGATTCGATTGAAGCGGAAATTAATAGAATAAATAATTTGGATGAAGAAAATGAGAGACTTAGAAATGAGTTGGAACAAGTTATTAGTTATATGAATTCTATTTCTTTAAAGATGCATGATTTTAGAAGTGAAATATCATTTAAATTAAATGATAGAATTAATAGTGAGTTAGTGGATCTTGAAATGAAGAATGCAAAGTTTAATGCAAGAGTTGAATTAACTGAAGAATTTAATCAATTTGGAAGGGATGATGTAGAATTTTATATTTCACCAAATGTTGGGGAAGATGAAAATGAATTATCAAAAATTGCTTCTGGTGGTGAAATGTCAAGAATAATGCTTGCTATTAAAAATGTGCTTGCAGATACTGATGATACACCTGTTTTAATATTTGATGAAATTGATACAGGCATTAGTGGTAAAGCGGCAAAATCAGTGGGCAAAAAGTTGAGAAGAATTGGTGGAACACATCAAGTTATTTGTATTACGCATCAACCAAGTATTGCAGCTGTTGGTAATTCTAATTATTATATTTATAAGAATACAATTGATGGAAGAACTGCTACAGCCGTTAAAAAACTTAATAAAGAAGAAGTTATAGAAGAAATTGCAAGAATTTCAAATGGAGAGATTACAAATGTTGCAAAACAACATGCATTGGAATTAATTATGTCAGTATAATTTTGAGGTGTTATTATTTCATTTTTTATTTACAAATCTAGGACTTTAGGCTATAATAGAGTAACATTAAGGATAATGGAGGAAAAAATATGGATAATAATAACCAAAATCAAATTGAGGAACTTGATGAGAATCATTTAGTTCAAGTTAGAAAAGAAAAATTAAAAGCTTTAATTGAAGCTGGAAAAAATCCTTATGAGATTACTGAGTTTAACAGAACACATGTAACTACTGAAATATTTGAAAATTACGATGAATTAGAAGGTAAAGAAGTTGCAATTGCTGGAAGAATGATGGGAAAAAGAATAATGGGTAAAGCATCTTTTGTTCATGTTCAAGATCCATATGGAAAAATACAATTATATGTTAGTGTAAATGATTTGGGTGAAGAATCATATAAAGCATTTAAAGAAGATGATATTGGAGATATTGTTGGTGTTAAAGGATTTGTATTTAAAACAAAGACTGGTGAAATATCAATTCATGCTAAAGAATTTACTTTACTTTCTAAATCATTGAGACCATTACCTGAGAAGTTCCATGGCTTAAAAGATACTGATTTAAGATATAGACAAAGATATGTTGATTTAATAATGAATCCAGAAGTTAAGGATACTTTTATTAAGAGAATTCAAATTTTAAAAGAAATTAGAACATTCCTTGATAATTTAGGATATTTAGAAGTTGAAACACCTATTTTAAATAATATTTCAGGTGGTGCTTCTGCAAGACCATTTATAACACATCACAATACATTGGATATTGATATGTATTTAAGAATTGCACTTGAATTAAATCTTAAGAGATTAATTGTTGGTGGATTTGATAGAGTATATGAAATGAATAGAGTTTTTAGAAATGAAGGTATGGATATTAAGCATAATCCAGAATTTACAGAACTTGAACTTTATGCTGCATATCAAAATTTAGATGATATGATGGATGTAACAGAAAAATTAATAACAACAGTAGCTCAAAAAGTTTTGGGTACATTAAAAGTTAATTTCCAAGGACGTGAAATTGATTTAACTCCTGGATGGAGAAAAGTAACAATGACTGAAATTGTTAAAGAAGTAACAGGGGTTGATTTTAATACTATAAAAACAGATAAAGAAGCACAAGAGGCTTTAAAATCTTTAAGAATTCCATTGGATCCAATTAAACAATCAAGAGGGGATATATTGGCTCAAATATTTGATGAAAAATGTGAAGATACTATTGTTAATCCAACATTTGTTTACGAATATCCAATTGAAAACTCACCACTGGCTAAAAAGGTTAAAGGTAGTGATACAATGGTTCAAAGATTTGAATTATTTATTGCTGGTGGAGAATATGCTAATGCATTCTCAGAATTAAATGATCCTATTGATCAATATGAAAGATTTTTAAATGAAATCAGAAATAGGGATAAAGGTGATGAAGAAGCTGGTATGATGGATGAAGATTACATTAATGCTCTTGAAATCGGTTTACCTCCAACAGGTGGTATGGGAATGGGTATTGATAGATTAGTAATGTTATTGACTGATTCAGCATCAATTAGAGATGTTTTATTGTTCCCTACAATGAAGCCTTTAAACTAAATTATGATATAAAATAATAGTAAAAAATCTAATAGAAATATTAGATTTTTTATTTTGAAATTATTGGTCAATTTTTACTTAATATTTAATATAATATGGTATAATTGCAAAAAAATAGGAGTTTATTATGAAATTTTTTAATATGGTAGAAATACCACTAAAAAACATATTAATATATTTTTTAGTTATGAATATTATTACTTTTTTACTTATGGGATATG
>JABCOX020000084.1 GCA_013333395.2 Clostridiales bacterium
CCGATTTTTGATGGAAAAAAATATGTATTTGTGGTATACTTTTGTAAATATTATATTTACAAAAATAAAGGTGAAAATATGGCTATTAGTTACAATAGATTATGGAAGTTACTTATCGATAAAAATATGACTAAAACAGATTTGAAAAATATTACAGGTATGAATTCTGTAACATTAGCTAATATGGGGAAAGATAGATATGTTAGCCTGAGAATGATAGATAAGATTTGTGATGAATTAGATTGTGATGTCAATGATGTAATTGAACATATTGCAGATGAAAATTTTGAGAAAGGGAGTAAGGCATGATACAAAATAAACCCACGTATATTTCGTTATTTTCTTCTGCGGGAGTAGGCTGTTATGGTTTTAAGCTTGAAGGTTTTGAATGTATAGCCACGAACGAGTTGCTGGAGAAAAGGCTAAATATACAAAAAATAAATAAAAAATGTAAATTTGAAAGTGGATATATTGCAGCAGATATAAAAGAAAATACAACTAAAAATTTAATATATGATGAAATTAAAAAGTGGGATAAGTTAGGGAATGATAGAGTTGATGTAGTTATAGCAACTCCGCCATGCCAAGGAATGAGTGTTGCGAACCATAAGAAAAAAGACAAAGAGATTGAAAGAAATAGCTTAATAAAAGAAAGTGTGGATTTAATTAAAAAAATAAATCCAAGATTTTTTGTGTTTGAAAATGTTGCTGCTTTTTGGAAAACTGGTTGTTTGGATAAAACAGGATGTGTTGTAACAATAGGTGAAATGATAACTGAAGAGTTAGGGGGAGCTTATTTGATTCATAATGAAGTACTGAATTTTAAAAATTATGGCTCAAATTCTTCTAGAACTCGTACACTTGTGATTGGTGTTGACAAAAAGTTCTCTGATGACATTTCTGCTATTGAATTAATGCCTGATTATACTGTTGAAAAAACATTGTTTGAAGTTATTGGCAATATGAAGAGTCTGAATTGGGGAGAGTATGATTCTGAGGATTTTTTTCATAGTTTCAGAACATATCCTAGGCATATGCTGCCGTGGATAGAACATTTAGAAGAAGGACAAAGTGCATTTAATAATAAAAGTGACGAATTGAAACCTCATAGAATTGTTAATGGGAAATTAGTTATAAATAAGTCGAAGAATGCGGATAAATATACAAGACAAACCTATAATAAGGTAGCGCCGTGTATTCATACAAGAAATGATCAGATGGCAAGTCAAAATACAGTTCATCCTATCGATAACAGGGTTTTTTCAATTAGAGAACTAATGCGTATGATGACAATTCCGGATTCATTTAAATGGTTGGATTATGATTTAAGTTATTTGAACCAATTATCTGTAGTAGAAAAACAGAAAATATCCAAAAAAGAAGAAATGAACATTAGGCAGAGCATTGGGGAGGCTGTTCCGACGACTATTTTTCAACAGATAGCAGCTAAAATTAAACAATTTCTTTTGTTACCAAAATTGACATATAGGGATATTAAAGAAATCATTGAAGAAAATAAACTTGATGAAAATGATAAATTAAAAAAATATTTGTATGAGAACAAAAATCGCTTAAGTTTATCAACGTTATCGATGATAATTGAATATGCAAATGCAAAGCGACAAAAAAATTCCGCCTATTTTACGAATAAACATATTATTCAAGATATTTTTGAAAATTTACCAGAGCTGGAAGCAGAAGAGATTAGTATTATAGAGCCATCTGTAGGTTCAGGAAATTTTCTTCCTTTTATTTTTAAGAAATATGCAAATAAAAAGCTTGTAAACCTTACACTTGTAGATATTGATGAATATGCAATAGAAACACTTAAAATTTTATATGATGAAAAAAATATACCTAGTAATTTTAAAATTAGATTTGTTTGTGATGATTATATGGACTATAGGCATGATAAAGTTGATTTAATCATAGGCAATCCACCTTTCTCTAAAATTAGTGGTTCTTATAGAAATAAGTTACTTAAAAATAATTTTAATAAAAACTCTACAAACCTTGCAGAATTTATTTTGGAGAAAGCAATTTCAAGTGCAAGGTATGTATCTATGATTTTGCCGAAAACCATATTGAATACACCAGAGTTTAAAGATACAAGAGATTTGTTAATCACAAATAGGATTGATAGCATAATTGATTTTGGTGAAAATGGATTCAAGGGAGTTCTTGTTGAAACTATTAATTTAGTTATAGATTGTAATCAGACTCCAATGTATACAAAAATAATATCGACCACTTTAGGGGTTTCGATAAATCAAAAAAGTAAATATATTTTCGATGATAATTTACCATACTGGATAATTTATAGAAATGATTTTTTTGATGAAGTTTTTAGGAAAATGAAATTTGGAATTTTTGATGTTTTTAGAGATAGACAAATAACTAATGGAAATACTTCGTTAAACAGAACTGATAAGTATCAAATCAGAGTGTTGAAATCTAGAAACATATTAGATACAGGAAAGATAGTTACAATAGAGGGATATGATTCTTTTATAGATATAGAAACCGTTTCAAAGCTAACTGTGAATAAATTTTTTAATGATACAGGAGTATATTTGACACCAAATATGACATACAAGCCACGTATTATAAAAAAAGATAAAGGATATATTGTTAATGGTTCTGTAGCTGTATTAATTCCTAAAGAAGAAAATCTAAATCTAAATCAAAATCAACTAGATTATATTTCGAGTGATGAATTTAGAAAATTTTATAGAATAGCAAGAAATTACCAAACTCGTTCTTTGAATGTTGATAAAACAAGTTGTTATTGGTTTGGTGTTAATACAGATTTAAAACTTGAAGATGGAGGGAAAAATGATTAATCTTGATTTTACTACAGATAATCCACGTTGGGGTGAATCTGGAATAGCGTTTACTAATTTATTTGAATATGCAAAAACATTGGGGTTTTTATCTAATATTAGACATTATGACGGGTACGGGGATAATACAACAAAGTTTGATAATAGTATTAGTATTCATATAGAGGGGAATCATGTGGATGGTGCTTGGGCTAAAGAATGTAGAATTCATTATTATAAAGATATGGAGCTTCTTAATTCTCATTTATATGATTTATGGAACGCATCTAGTGCTGGAAGAGGAGATGCTATTACATGTAGAATAAATTCTAATAAATATATTAATCACTTAATCGCTGAATATGATTTTTCGGTATATGATGCAGGATATAGCAGTAATGTTTTTCCAAATGAACGTGAGAGAATTATTAGTAGGTTTGAACAACAATTAATAGGGAAAACTACGAAAAGAGATATTTTATTAGCGATTGATTATTTTAATATAGGATGGGAACTATGATGTTAGAGGTGTTATATGAGTTTGTATGATGAATTTTTAAGTCAATATGATTATGATATTAGGAAGTCTTGTGATGCACGATGGATCGACCAGAAGTGTACATATGATGTGGTTTCTATAATTGCGGACTGTATAAATGAATATGTAGAAAATTCCAATTCTGAAGAGTTTACTGTATCGGATATTTGGCATAGTGATTATGCAAGAGAAAATGTGGTTTCGATTTTTTCTAAGCCAGATCCCGAATTAAAAGCCGGAAATGAATATGGTAAATATTTTGGGCAACCCATAAAACTTCTAGGGTATAGTCATGTGCTTAATGAGAGAAAAGAAAAAAATAGATATTATTATTCTATAAACAATCAAGAAATTTTGGATAAAATAGCATTAAGACCCATGAACTCATTGAATTTCCTATACGAATATATTAGCAAAGTTTTATCGGATAGTGGACTAATGCAGTCATTTGAGGACTTCTTTAGAATACAAACGAAGGATTCTTATAAAGAAGTGAGAGATAACTTTATAAGTTTTACAATTAACAATACAAAAATAAATGGTGAGACAGAATGTGGAAGAATTTTTACTAAGGTTATAAATCCACTAGCGTTTAAACTAAAGAAATTAGGCACTGAAAAGGGAAGAATATCAAAATTTGTAATTACATTGAATGATTTGCAATATAATCGTTCTAATTGGAGAGATGAGTTGAGTGGTAAGGATAAGTCAGTAACAAGGTCAGAATATGAACCTACAGTAGCACAATTACAAGCGAGAGCTTTAGCAACATACACTGTTAATAAGGCTAAAAAGGCTGTGCGTAAATTTAATGATATATTCAATAATGGGCAGTCAGAAGTATGTCAAAGTACAGAATTGGTTAAAGCAACACAAGCTCACCATATTTTTGCTCAGTCTGATTATCCTAGTATAGCAGATTTTATTGAGAATCTAATTATGCTTACACCAAATCAGCATTTTTCAATGGCTCATCCAAATAATAAAACACAATATATTGACAAAGATTTTCAGTATGTTTGTTTGATAGCAAAATCAACAAGAATTCATGACAATTTGACATCTGATAACGCTGATAAATTTTATGACTTTGATGATTATAAATATGTTCTCAATACAGGGTTAGAGACTGATGAATTTTCCTCAATAGAATATTTAGACTTTGCAAGCATCTTGGATAAAATAGACTATTTCTATTGTGATGAATTATTAAATAATAAATATAGTGATCTTATAAAAAATAATCGTTTGGCGGTTTAATAAGAAAATATAGCGGGGAAGTGAAGTAATGAGAATAAATCCAAACTCAAAAAATGCAATAAAGCAATTTAAACATATTAAGCATTTATTTATATCTGGAAATAAAGACGATGGATTTTTAGATTTATTTTTACTGCCTATTAATGCAAGGAATTTTGATTATAATTCTGTTTCTGACAATCTAATAGAATCTGTTGCCGATTACGCCTTATCATGGAAGATTAGAGATAAATATAAAGATAAGGCAATGACTCTGAGTAGGAAAGCAAGAGAAAAATTTAAGGAAGCTGCAAAAAATGATGGAGAGCTAGGAGAATTACTATTGTTTTGTTTTTTGGAGGGGCATTTAGATGCTCCTAAGATATTAACAAAACTAGAATTAAAAACATCTAATCAGCTTTATATAAATGGGTCAGATGGAGTGCATTTGAAGAAACTCTCAGATGAAAAATATCAACTGATTTTTGGTGAGTCTAAGACTTATGATGATTTGAATCGTGCATTTGATAATGCTTTTAAATCAATTGGTGAGTTTGTTAATGAGGTAAATGCAAAAGGTAATGATAAAAGTGGTATAAACTTTGAAAAGGGATTAATATCTAGCAATATAGAGTCGGATATTTTTGAAAAAGATGAGGAAGAAATTTTGAATGTGCTTTTATATCCGGAAGAAAAAGGAAACTACAAATTTTCTTTAGATGATGCTTTTTCAATATTTATTGGTTACGAGATAGACATAAAAGATGAGCAACAGAAATGCTCAAATGATGAATTTCCTATTGAAATAGAGGGGAAAATTTTAAATCATATAGAGACTTATAAAGGTAATGTTTACAAATTAATTCAAAAATATGGTTTAATGGGATACACCTTTTATGTATTTATAATGCCATTTACTAATATTGACGAGAATAGGAAAAAGATATTAAAAAAGGTGCTTGAATAATGAATATAATGCAGAAAATGTCTAATAGGGCATATGAAGATCCATATTTAAGGAATTTAATTCATAAATTGGAAACCGATTATTGTAGAAAATTTTATACAAACTCAAGTCAGTTAATGCTAAATGAAAAAGAAATTTTACACTTATTACGATTTTCGGATATCTTATGCAGATCTGAAGAAAGTATGCATAGAAATTTATCTCTAAAAATAATAAGTTTACTTTTGGAATTAGAAGATGTTAGTACATCAGAATATTTTCAGATTATTGCTGTTAATACATTGGTCAAGTTAGGAAATTTTCCATCGTTACCAATTATTGATAGAGATGGAAAGTATTTAAAGGTTGATGAAATTAGAAATGACTATATTCTAAAAGGGTTAATGCAAGCATCTCCATTAGGGAAGCCATTTACAGACGCACAATATAATGTGTTTGAAGAAATGAAGAAAAGAAATCATTATAGCTTTTCTGGCAGCACATCTTTTGGTAAATCGTTCATTTTTGAGGCGTTTACAAAATATATAATAAAAGAACATAACAAAACTGATAATATTGCATTTATTGTTCCAACTAAAGCACTTATAAATCAAGTTGGGAATAGGTTGAAAGAGATTGTAGATGAGTTTGGATATAAGGTTATTACTACACCAGTTATTCCTAAAGTTTTTTTAAATCAAGATAATAAATATATTTTTGTATTTACAGCTGAGAGATTAATCTTATATTTTACAGATAAAAATAATCCTCAAATTGACTATCTTTTTGTAGATGAAGCTCATAAATTGCTTAGTAAAAAGGATACGAGAACACCATTACTTTATCATGCATTAGTATTAGCCAAGAGGAAAAGTGTCAATATATATTTTGCATCTCCTAACATACCTAATGCGGATGTTTTTTTAGAGATGATAAATAATAGCACTGACGAAAGCATGTCTATAATAGAATCGCCAGTTACTCAAAATAGATTTTTTATTGATACCATAGAGAACAAATCTTTCATGATATCAGATTATGGAGATGATATAGTTTTTCCTAAATTTGATTTCAAAGAGAATGATATTATTGGTAATTTGCAATTGGTTTTAGAATTATTTTCTGAAGATAGACAAAGTATTATTTATTGTAATACAGTAGATAAGACTATTCAAACGGCTATCAATTTCGCAGATCGACGCTCTAAAATTGATTCTGAAGAGATAGATGAAGTGATAAAACTTATAGATGAAAGGATTCATCATCAGTATTATTTAAAAAAATGTTTAAATAAGGGTATTGCATATCATTTTGGTGGGATACCTGAAGAAATAAAGTTGAGAATTGAAAATCTATATAAACAAGGATTAATAAGATTTCTGTTTTGTACATCAACATTGTTAGAGGGCGTGAATTTACCGGCTAAAAATATTTTTATTTTAAGTGAAAAAATAGGGGATGGTAAAATGAGCGATATTGATTTTTGGAATTTAGCAGGAAGAGCTGGTAGATTAAGAAAAGATATTTCTGGAAATATCTTTTGTGTCAACCTGTATAATCAAAGTGGATATTGGAAAGATTCAAAAAATGCAAGCATCCTCAGAACAAAAGAGATATGTGAAATTAAACCACAAATACTATCGAAACAAAATGATAATTTATATAAGAATATAGGCAATTATTTTGAACAAAAGAGTTATAGTAACAAAAATCTAAGTAGTGAAAAAAAGAAAACTATAGAGATGTATGGAAATATTTTGCTTTTTCATGATTCAATAAATAATGATTCTATTTTAAAGGATAGATTCGTTGATAGTGACAAAAATTCTGTGTCATTATTGAAGAAAACAAGGAATTCATTAAAAGTAGCACCAGAAATTTTAGCAACGAGTATAGATATAAATATTGCAAACCAGAATAAAATAGCAATTAGTGATGTTCCTAATTTACCAACTTCTACAAAGAGAGAAGATTGTCTTGAAGTTCTTACTATACTTTATGAGCAATACAAATGGACTGAAACTGAATCTGGTGGTAGAAATCCGATGATTAGACATAAAAATCAGCTTAAATATTATGCAACATTGATGGAATCATGGATTAACACAAAACCTTTGAAAGTGATTATACAAAGAACTATCGATTATTTTTATAATGATGGAGATGAAAGAAATCTTTATATTAGACAAGAAGGAAAGTTAAAGCCTGTTAAATTTAATAAAGAAAATGAATTTCATATAAATAAATTAATTAATGATGTTGTGAGCGACATAGAAAACATTTTAAGATTTAAGATAAAAAACTATGTTTCTAATTATCAAGCATTATTAAAAAATAAAGAGAATTTAAATGTTAATGTAGCTGATTGGGAAAGTTATATTGAGTATGGAACGACTGATAATAAAGCAATTGAAATACAAAATTTAGGTTTTCCAAGAAATATTGCAATTTTCCTGAGAGATAAATATTTAGATGCATTTGAAAAGAATAACAATGGTATAATTTGTGATGTTGATGAAATTTATTTAAAAAATAATATTGACAGAGATAAGTATAAGTTTGAGTATGAGGAACTAGCATTATTTATGAATTGGGTAATAGAGAAAGAAGCAAAATAGCTTATCTCTCCGTTTCCTTCCGCATACACTTCTAATAACCGTTATAAAAATAACATTAGTTTTTTATCTAAATGCATATATAAACCAGGGAACTCTAACAAGACAGGCTATTGGAAAATTAATTAATAGTTTCGTGCTTGTAATATGCTTGCAAAAAATCGGAGAAACAGAAATAAAATGGATAATAAGGCTAAAACTGATATCAAAAACATTGATTTTACGTCATTTATACAAAACGATATCAATGGACATATCGAGATGGAGTAAGAAAGAATAGATAAAGTAGAGTGTTAATTTATAAACATTATAATTATTATTATTGAATATAGTCTAGGGAGGTTACTATGGCGATAG
>JABCOX020000085.1 GCA_013333395.2 Clostridiales bacterium
AATTGATTTACTCATGCATGGAAGTCCATGCCAGGATTTTAGCAGAGCCGGTTTAAAGCAAGGAGGAAAAAAGGGGAGTGGCACAAGAAGCAGTCTTTTGTTTGAGACAATACGGATTATTGAAGAAATGGACATGCGACCGAAGATAGTCATCTGGGAAAATGTAAAGGGAGTTCTCGATAAGCATTTGAGCGCTTCCTTTTTTCATTATTTAACAGAAATGGAAAGGCAGGGCTATAAAAATAAATATGCAATCATAAATGCTATGGATTTTGGGATACCTCAGAAAAGGGAGCGAATCTTTGTGGTGAGTATGGTAGGAAAAAATGATTTTGACTTTTCTAAACTGAAGCCTGTTCCCACAAGAGATATATCCGAATTTTTGGAAGAAGGTGTTTCAGAGAAATATGAGGTAAGACAAGAGTCCATGCTTTGCTACTTAAGAGGACAGCCTAAAAATAAGAACTTCAAGGGTAAGCTTAATGTGATAGATAAATATGCCTATACGATCACTACGAAGCAGGTAAGAATCCCTAATTCCGGGATTGTGGACTTAAAGAATGGAAAGTATCGTTACCTGACTGAAAAGGAATGCTTAAGACTCATGGGCTTTGATGAAGAAGACTTTGAAAAGCTTAGGACATTATATCCTAAGAGAAAAGGCATGACTTCATCTATTCTTTATAAACAGGCAGGGAACAGTATTGTGGTGAATGTGTTAGAGAGGATAGTAAATGTTGCTTTGAATAGTGGGGTATGATATAAGAGAATTGATAGGAAAATAGCTGAAAAGAGGGGGGCTGAAAGCATAAAATCATGGAAAGTTCTATAAAGTGTGAATTAGAAATTACTCAAGATAAATTAGATGAAATACAAGTAACAATTAAAGATGTTCAAGAAAATCTGAACAGTGCAATAAAAGATATTGATGATGCAAAATATGCACTTGAAAAAGAAAAAAACGATTTTGAGAAAACTTTGGGGTTAGTGACACATGTAAAGAATCAACTAGACAAATGGTTGCAAGTCTCTACGGAAGCTCAAAAAAGTAAAGCTGAGAAATGCACGTTGACGCCTCAAAAGATTTTTATGGAGTTTAGTGAAAAATATGAAGATAAAAAAACCGTTATAAATTGGCTACAGGGGATAGGAAAAGGATTTTTTTCCCCAATGCCATTCTTAATGTGCTTCTATTTAGTTGTTTTTGACTTCTTTTATTGTGACCTTCACATCCCTTATATATTAAAAATAAATAAGAATATACAAATTATTGCTTTCTTTATTATTTTATTTATTCTTGGTATATTGATAGTAAAAAATACAAAGTCACACTGCAGAAGAGAAGAAAAAACCTAGCCGTACCTTAAATTTTATGTATATTATTTTTTTCCTATTAATTTCATATGAACTCGCACTTATATTTCAAATTGATTTTTCGGACATAAGAGATAAGATAACGGAAAGGTTTAATTGTATATCTGTAATATATCTTAATATTATAACTATTATGATGATGATTTTTGATTCTATAAGGGAAATAAATAATTTTTTTACGGAAGATGAAGAGAAAAAAGCAGAAGAAGTTATAAACGAAGTATTGAAAAATAATAGTAAAAGTATAGATGTTCTTACTATGATTATAGACTCTATGGGGGAATCAAATAGTGATTTAATAAAAATATTTGCAAACTCGTCATTGTCTGCCATTATTTCTGTGCTTGGCAGCTATACAATTTTGAAGATAATTATTAAACTGTTTGAAGTGGATACCATCGAACAAAAGTTATACTTTTTTTTGTTGATTTTATTTGGAGTGGATATTATCTGTTTTTCAAGTAAAAGAAATAATCGTAAAGAAGAATTATTTATTAGTGTATTAAAGAAAATGAGATTTAATCAAGCATTAGAATAAAAAATGAGTGCTAAGTAAAAAAAGGCGATAATCTATCGCCTTTTTTTATTGCAACAAAAAGGAGGTCAAATGAGGACAAACGATTTTTATACTCTGATTGAGCTTGTAAAAAGAGAAGTTTTGGATTCTGAAAGAGAGTATCTAAAACTCCTGAAAGTTATCGGCAACAATCAGAGATATGATTTTTTAAGTCAGTTAAGTATTTACGATAGAAATCCCAAAGCAGTAGCTTGTGCAAGCTTTGATATGTGGCGAGATAGGTTTCATCGAACGGTTATGCGTGGTGAAAAGGGGATTCCGATTCTCTACGAAAGTGAAGGGAAACAAAAAATAGCTTATGTTTTTGATATCAGCCAGACTGTCTCTATAGACCGAAACGTCAACGAAGTAGAACTATGGTCGTTTGATAAAGAGAAAGATACGGATACATTGAAAGAAATGATTAGGCTTGAGGGCTATACACCTCATGACAGTTTATTAGAAAATATCTACTTTCTTAGCAGAATATATGCAGATCAGGATATTTATGAACTTGTCAATAATCTGCGAGTTCCGGCTGAGGATAGGAATGCTTTTGTGCATTTTATGAGAGAGTCTATTAGCTATGCCTTATCTGACCGATTTCATGTGGAATATCCTATAGATATAGAAAAGGGCAAAGAAAACTTTCTTTATTTAGATAGTGTTTCTTTAATGTTTGCAGGAAATTGCATTTCCAATGCTTGTAATAGGATTTTAGAGGCAACTATTGAACGCACAAAGAAATTATCCCTAAGTCATGGGCTGACAAAAAATAGGAGTGAAGAATATAATAAGAGCAATCCTGAAGAAGTAAGATTAGAGACTGAAAGAAATGGTGAAGCAGAACAAGGAGGTATGGGAGATGCTGTTCGATCAAATGATGAAAGAGATGATGATAGAGGAGAACGAGTTTTCTCAGATGGAGAATACGGACGAAATAGTGAAGATAATCAAGAAGAAAACTTTAGA
>JABCOX020000086.1 GCA_013333395.2 Clostridiales bacterium
AAAATCGATGTTCGAAGATAAAACATCTGCAGGCTTGAAAAACGACATATTAAATAATTACGATTTAGATATAGCAAAGAATGAAGGTAGTTTTTTAGATGAAATTGCACGCGGTTCAGCTATTGCTCATGCCTCTTTTTATAATATACTTAACAAGATATTAAATATTGCCTTTATTAAAGATAGTTATGAAGATAACCTTGATAAAAGAGTTGCTGAGTTTGGTATTAAAAGGAAACATGGGCAAGAGGCAATGGGATATGTAACTTTTACCGGAGATATAGGAACGACCATTTATAGGGAACAGCCTATTAAGTATGGTAAATTAACATATTATACAGTACCTGTTGAAGAGTCCGTTGTAATCGAGGATGGGACTGTACGAATGATAATACAGGCGGAGGGAGTAGGTAGTGAGTACAATATTCCGCCGAGTGCAGTTTTGACGTGTGATATTGAAGGGATAACTAGTATTACAGGTTATACACCTTTTAAGGATGGCAGTAACGAGGAAACAGATGAAGAATTAAAGGAAAGGTTTTTCTACATTCAGGCACATAGAGGAACATCAGGAAATGTTGATGATTATATAAATTGGGCCTTAGAGGTTGATGGTGTTAAAAATGTAAAAGTTATACCTTTATGGAATGGCAATGGAACCGTTAAGGTTGTTGTAATGACAAAGAACAACAGAAATGTGTCAGAGGAAGTTGTAGAGGCGACCAAGAAGCATATAGAGTCTAAAAGGCCTATTGGGGCTAGTGTTACTGTTACGACTCCGAATGTATTAGAGGTACAAATATCCGCTACTGTGGAATATGATAAGTCTGTTGATATTGAGACAATTAAATCTGAATTTGCTGATAATGTTGATAAGTATCTTATTAATGCAGTTACGGAGATAACATATACAAAAGTTGCCGGTATACTAAGTAAGATTGACGGAGTTATAGACTACTCTAACTTAACTATTAACAACGGAACTAGGAACATTAAACTTGTAACTGATCAAGTTGGGAGTGTTGGAAGTATAACACTAACAGAGGGGGTTATTGACTAATGTTTGATTTATTAGCAATGTACCCTGAACACCTGCATAATAAGACCATGAGAGAAATATTGAATACAGAAACAATGCTTTTTGAAATGGCAGAGTTGGCTATCAACGACTTAATAAATGAGTTTTTCATTGATAGCTCATACTATTCTCTGGATATATGGTCTAAGTTTGCAGGAATAGAAGATGATCCAACGCTTGATGTAGAAATAAGACGGTCTAATATAAAGGCTGCATTAAAAGCGAAGGAAGTAACAACTGTTGAGGTTGTTAAGGCTATTGCAGAAAGTTATTCAAATGGTAGATGTGATGTAATAGAAGACTACAATAACTATAAATTCACTATAAAATTTATAAGTGTAATTGGAGTTCCCGCCAAAATTAATGAAATCAAGAAAATTATAGATAAGGTTAAACCTGCACATCTTAATTATGATTTTGAGTTTAGGTATAGGACTTGGGATGATATTAAAAACTACGGCAAGACTTATGACGAATGGAAAAACCTAAGTAAATCTTGGGAAGACTTGAAAGGTGGCGAGTTGTAATGGAAGGTTATGATAAATCAACCAATTTAGGAATGAATGAAATTAAGGGAAATAATATCGTTGATATTGACGTTATAACAGAAAATTTTAATATACTTGATAGAAGTATCGGGAATATAAAAGAAACGACCCTAGAGGGCTATGACGAGGTTACGCATGGCAATAAGACGCTTATTAATTTAATTAAATTCCTATGGAAAAAGCTAGGCTCTATAGAGCTAACCGACTTAAAAGTAAAGGTCACAACATGGGCAAATAAGACCCTTGATAAAGTTCTTAAAGAGCTAAAGGATAAGGATACTGAAATAGTAAATACTATGAAAGAGTATAAGGCCAGTGTTGATGAATATAGCAAGAATTTAGGCATATATGTAGATAGGCATGAGGCGGCCAACAATAAACTAGAAAAGTTGCTGAAGGGGGTTGAAGTGGTTGACAACTTATAAAAGAGAAGTTGAAAGAACAGAGCAGTTAGGGCTTGAGTATCAAACGGCCCTTGACGGTATTATTACCGAAATCACGAAAGATGATAATCTATCTCCAGACAGAATACTTGATATAGTAGACTGCATTCAATATATAAAAAAGAATAGGAAGAGGTGGGCTACAGGGGTAGTTTCTGGTATATTAAGTGGTACGGTTATGGATTTTAACTGTATTGCTACATTACCAAAACTTAGTTTTAAGCCCAGTTATATATATTTGAGTGTAGAAGATGTGAGCCAGATATACTATCCTGACATACGAAACGCTCTCTCAAATCAGACTATTTCCATAATTAGTGATACTGTATATATGATACACCTAAGTAGCGTATCTATTTATGAAGCAAGAGGAGATAATGCTCCAGCGTATATTGATAAAGTTGTAGCCGGTACATACAATGCGGGAAAAGTAAAAGTTTTTGAGGCTAAATTAAGATATAACAACAATGCCAAACAGACAGGAACTTGTAAATTTAATTGGATAGCTTTTGAATAAGATAAATAAAGGAGTGAACAAATGTTAAAGTTAGGCACGAAAATATATTACTTAATTAGTAATGGAAATGTAATCCTTGATACAGGGGATATGATGGGGTGTGTAGTCGAAACATCTTTTGATGAAGATTTTAACAACTATACAGACCTAAATAAGTATGCTAAAGACTCAATAGGCTGCATAAAGCTTGAATATGGAGAGCTGGGCAAACTACTTGAAGAACACAAGGCCAACTCTTTTAAGGTAGATGTATCTAGTCAACCTCATAAGCTTGTTTTTGAGTGGATAGACTATGATACTGGTAAGCCCGGAGAACCACCAAAGACCATGGAAGAGTTAATTAAAGAAGAGGCTGACAAGGTGAGGCTTGAGTACGCTATGGCAATAGCAGAGGTTGTAGAAAACATTGAAAAAGATAAGTTAGAATTATCTACTGCCATTGTAGAGGCAATAGAGATGAGATCAGGGGGTAATTAATTATGAGTACATTAGCTAAGTTATATGCGTTGTTGATAAAAAAGAAAATAAGAACTATAAAAGACGTTCCTGACTACCTAAAAAAAGAGGTTGAGGAACTACTAAAAGCTGAATAGAGGTGTTATATAAGAAGAATCTTATCAATAATATTAGGTTCTTTTTTTATATAAAATTTTACAAGTTAGGAGGTGGAAACGATATGGCAATGTGTTATGTAACTTGCATTATAGCAGGAGTAAGAACTTTTAAGCAGGTTCCACAGTTTCTAAAGGCTAAGGTTAAGGCCCTTTTAGTAGCTATGGACCTAGAAGAGCTAGCTGTTGAATAGTTCAGGGCTTTCTAAAGTTTTTAGTATTTTAATTTGCACAGACCTAGGCATGTCTTTAAACTGCCTATTTTTTTTGAGAGGTGGTATATGACAAATCAGGAATTTGTATATGGAGTAGTTATAGGAGTCCCTGTGTTAATAGCCTTTATTCGTCCTTTTGCTAAGGTTAGTGCTAATGTAGCAGAACTTAATTCGACTATTAAAAACCTAAATAAAGACATAATTACACAGGAAAATAAAGTTAATAAACACTCGGAAGAAATCAACGATTTAAAGATTGTTGTTACCAAACATGATACAAGGCTTGATAATATAGAGCAAAGGTCATGTAAGTATGAGGAATTTAAAAAACATAAAGGAGAATGGCATGAGTAGAATTGAAAACAATATAGAAAAGAAATCAGCTAGTGTTGAAAGATATAAGAACCCTTGGTTTTGGGTAGGTATTGGTGGTATACTCCTTACTTCACTGCAAGTAGAAGCAAGCTCACTAACTACTTGGGCCAGTGTAGGAGATTTAATACTAAATACAGTATCTAACCCATTCCTGCTAGGTACTACAGCTATGGCAGTATTGGGGGTATTTATAAATCCTACAAGTAAGGGACTAGGGGACTAGCATCCTTAGAACTGTTTATTAGCGGTTGTAGGACCGCAGAAAGGAGATTTATATGACAGTATTTGATATACATGCAGGGCATAATCCTGCAGGTAAAATAGCATGTGGGGCTAGTGATTTACTAGATGAATCTAAGGAAAATAGATTAATATTAAGCAAGGTTAAGACCATATTAGAAAATGCAGGGCATAAGGTATATGATAGTACCTGCAATGACGGCTACTCACAGGGAAACGTGTTGAGTAGGATAGTATCTAAGATCAATTCAAATAGGGATACGGACCTCTCCGTATCCTTGCATTTTAACGCATTTAAACCTCAACATCATACAGATGGCAAAGTGATGGGGTGTGAGGTGTGCCATTATGATGATAGAACATATAAATATGGTACGCAGATATGCAAAAATTTAAATAATGTTGGTATTGCAACTCATGGAGTAGCTAATAAAAATAGGCCTGATCTAATGGTATTAAATAGTAGTAATCCACTAGCATTATTAATAGAGATATGTTTTGTTGATGATGCCGATGATTATGCTAAGTATAAAGGGCATGAGGACGAAGTAGCTAAGGCTATAGCGTACGGGCTACAGCTTAAGGAGTATATCCCTAGCAAGGACGCTACAAGCCCTAATAAGCCTATTGAGAGGCCTATAATCGATGATGTTTCTTTTGTGGGTAATCCTACTACTACAGTAGCACAGATGGAAGCATGGGCAATTAAGAATAACGCTATAGAATTTGCTAAGATTGCTAAGGCTTGCTATGATACTTGCCTATCTATTGGGCTTGATCCGGCACCAGTATACGCACAAACAGCACTAGAAACAGGATGGCTATATAAGAACGGCCAATCACAAGCCGGAATAGATGCCAGTTATCACAATCCATGCGGGCTAAAGATATCAAAAGGTGGTAGTGATTTTGATAAGAATGCACATAAGGTATTTAAAGACTGGAACGAGGGCTTTAGGGCTATGGGCCAACACCTATTGTTATACTATGGAGCAGAGGGATACCCTCTTAAGAATCCAGTAGACCCTAGACATTTTGACTTTTTGCTTGGCAAGGCTAAGACTGTAGTTGCCCTAGGTGGAGAGGGTAAGTGGAATACCAACCCTGATTATGGTAAAAATATTATGAAATTATATAGGAGTCTTTTGGCAACGAATTATAAGAAGAATGTTGAAACAGATATCCCACCTAATATTGATACTAACAATCTAACTGTTGTTACCTATACAAATATCAACGACCTACCTGCAGCCTTACTAATAAATACATGGTTGGGCTATCCTATTCTCCCTACAACAGCTAATGGCTTTGATAGGACTAGGTATGCTAAAATCGTCCATATAGGTGGGTCCGGAGCACCGACAGGATCTATTGTTATTGCCGGTAAGGATAGATG
>JABCOX020000087.1 GCA_013333395.2 Clostridiales bacterium
GGGTTGTGGAACATTATTCTTAACTTTTAATTGTAGTTTTATGTCTTTGTAATTTAATGTTTTGTTGTCAAAACCTTTTATTATATTTTCTTTATCTTTTTCTGCTGATAAAAGTGATGTTTTCAATGTTCTTTGTGTTGAATCATTTGCATCCAATATCCATCCATTTGCTGCATTGAAATCATTGTTTACAAATTCTAATTCTGCTGGTAAATGCTCTGTTATTTCGTCTGCATACCCGTCTATATTGCCTTCATTATAGATTCTTAATACATATGTTACTATATTTCCAGGTGCAATTGTTACTGGATTTTTCTTGTGCTTATAGATTGCAGTTGTTGACGTTGCTTCTACAATTGGTTTTGTATCTACAACTGGCTCCCTATCATATCTGTTTTCATTTTTTAATTCTCTGCTATTTACAGATATTATAAATTTTCTTAATGCTAAATCAAAGTACTTTCCTTTTAGTAAAGCTACTTCAACATCATCATCGTCTTCATATCCTTTTCCTCTTTCTGATTCACCCCAGTTATATCCAATTTTGCTTTGATCACTTAGATTATTTATAGTAGAGTCCCTATCGCTTATTGGATTGTTATTGTAGTCTGAAACTCTTGTTATCTCTACGATATTTCTTAAGAAATTATCATCTGAATTCGTTATCGCAGTAACTCTGCATTGTAATTGGACGTCAATGTAGTTTAATGAATATTTCTTATCTTTTGGCTGTAAGTTAAATTTTTGAATTAATTGATTTGCACCATATTCTGTTTTTACTGTTTTATTGTCAGATGTTATTGTTTGCCATCCAAATCTTCTATTAATTTCACTTTGGTCCGGTGATACAAACTCTAATCCTGCTGGTATATAATCTGTAATTTCTTTTGCATATCCATTAATTTGTCCTTCATTATATATTCTAATTGTGTATGTGATTATATCTCCACTACTTACGTTTAATGCTTGTTTTGAATGGGTCTTCAATGCTGTTGTTCCGTTGTTCAATTCAGCAGTTTTTGTTGCTAATCTTCTAAGGTTTTCTTGTGTTATTTGAGGTTCTCTGCTTTCAAACTTTTTACTTATTCCTCTTGAATCAATTATTGATGATATGTATTGTCTTAATGATAAATCAAATTCTGGAGTTCCATTTTTTATATTTATTGTTTTTTCATTATAATACTGATTTAATTCTTTTTTTACTGCAACTACTGGTTGATTATTATTTATTGTGTTTGGTGATGATGTCCAATATCTTAATACTGTTGTATTTGCAGTTCCTGTAGCTATAATTCTCAAACTATTTATTGACGTTGTTCTTGGCAATACTACATAGAAATCATTTCCTATTATATTATTTACTTTTTCTGAAAAACTATTCCCATTTACATCATTTCCATTAGAATTCACTATTCTTAAATTTGAAATTAAAGAATTCCCATTATATGCATTCATCTTTAATTGCGCATTTCCGTTGATTTCTACTCTATATGGTCCAACAATGTAATTTTCTCCATCCAAGCTTGATACTGCACCATCTGCATTAAAATTTATTGTTCCTTGGTTAGCATTTTGATATGTATAACCATTGTTTACTGCACTGCTGGCGCTATTGATTAAATAATTGAATATTCTATCAATTGGAGTATTTGTAGTGTTATAGTAGTATTTGTCCTTAACAGATGTATTTCTATTATTTTTTCTTACATATAAATCAACTCCGTTTGGTGTGTATTCTGAATTATTAGTATATGCCCAGATTGCCATTTGTTGAATTGATTCTAATACATCTCTTAATTCATCCTGTGTCATTTGTTCCTTATTTCCGATGAATTCTGCCCTTGTTACTCCTGATTGTTCAAATAATACATTTAGTGATGTTTCATTATTTATATCTGCTATATTATTTAATATCCATATTACTCTATTGTAGTTTTGATCACTTATGCTCAAATTCCTTAATGCCGTATAGTCTATAGCGTTTGGTTTTGTCATATCATATACTTGTGTATATGGTACTATCCTTGTATTTATTCTGCTTCCAAATCCTATTCCGTTTCTTAAACAGTATATTGGCATGTTATAGTCATATGATCCTATTCCACTTGTTGATTCGTTTTTTATTATTTTAAACACAGGTTTATATGTTCCATCACTTACTCTATATGTATACATTCCTGTTCTCTTTGCGTTTCCTAATTCATATAGCCCTAAGTATAGAGGACTTGAACTTGAATCTACCGCTTGCGTAATATTTTTAATTAAAAGTATTATGCTAATTAATGTTATTGCGATAATTATTTTTCTAATTTTTTTCATATAAATTACCTTTCAGTATTAAAAATAATTTAATTCTATATTTATTCTTATTTATATTATCATATTGGGTTATTTTTTTCAAAGATTTTTTACTTACATGTTTTGGAAATTGCATTTCAGCATAAATTCAATATCCGTAATATACATTATTTGTCTTTTATCTACTTTTTAAAATAAAAAAAGATAAGATGTTATCTTACCTTTCTTAATCTGGAGGCGCCACTCAGAATCGAACTGAGGATATGAGTTTTGCAGACTCTTGCCTTACCACTTGGCCATGGCGCCATATTTAGTTTTAAATAAAAAAATGGAGCGGGAAACGGGGCTCAAACCCGCGACCTTCGCCTTGGCAAGGCGACGCTCTATCAACTGAGCTATTCCCGCATGTGTAATTGACTTAGTATTTAATTGTTTCCTAACGTCAATTACTATATTAACAAATTTTGTTTTAGTTGTCAATAATTTTCTTTTACTTTTTAAGATTTATGTTGAAACTATATACCTTTGAAGCTTTTTGAGAACTGTTTCTTTCACTACCATTATAAGTATTAACAATTCTTACTACATTAAATGACATTTTACTTGCATTGATTGTTTTATCAAAATATTTATAAAAAATTAATGGTCTTGTGGTTGTTTCTCCTGGATATAAAACAATTCCTTGTGAGTCTGTGTTTATTGAATGTCTTTCTTCTCCTCCAACATTTAACGTGATTTCTGCTCCTGCTGTACTATCTGCAATTATGATATATTTATCTGTTTTATTTGTTATTTTTACATTATATTGCTCTGTTTTATAACTTACTTCTTTTGAAGCTATTTCTACTGCTATATTTTCATCTTGATTTTTAAAGTCTACTTTTTCTTTGTCTATATATCCATAATCTGCTATTCTATAATCTTTTCCTACTTTTGATACAGTTAATAATTCATTATATGTTTTGTAATTTCCACTTGTTCCTGTTTTTTCAA
>JABCOX020000088.1 GCA_013333395.2 Clostridiales bacterium
CTTTTTTACAAAGTTCTCTAACTGATGGTGGGTATCCATTATCAATTATTCCTTCTTGTATTGCTTTTAATATTGATCTTTCTCTCTTATTTAAGCCATTTGCATCACGTCTAGATTTATTCATTTTATAAATAACCTCCAAATTTATGTTACTAAATTTATAACATAAAAATAAATGTTTGTCAAACAAAGGTTTTGGTTATTTTTTATAAATTATTGCTAGGCCATCGCCAACTTCTGATATTTCTGTATGTAATTCTTCATTTTCTGTGGCATTTTTTATGAATTCTCTTAAATGTGTTACTGCTGTTCTTTGCTTATGTTTGTTATAATCACTCATTACATAGCCTTTATATAAAACATTGTCTGCAAAAATTATACCATTTGGATTCAACATCCTTAAAGATTCTGCTAAAAATATTGGGTATTTACTTTTTGATGCATCAATAAATATTAAGTCATATCTATTATCCATTTGTTTTAGTATTTCTACAGCGTCTCCTTCATATAAATTTATCTTTTTATTGCCTTCTAAAATCTTAATATTTTCTTTTGCTTTGTCTATTCTTTCTGTATCTCTTTCTATTGTGTCTATTTCGCCATTGTCTGTTAAAAGTATTGAAAAGCATAATGCTGAATAACCTGTTGCTGTTCCAATTTCTAGTATTTTATTTATTGTGTTTTTGTTTAGTTCTTTTAATGTTGCTTTTATTTTTTGTAATGTTTCATCCATTATTATTGGTACATTTTCTTTTATTGCTGCTTCTTTTACTTTTTCTAATTTTCTTTCAAATTTTGATTTCATTTTTTCTTCCTTATTATGATTGCAAAAAATCGCCATTAAAATGTGGCGATTTTTTTATATATTAGTTACTTGCTCTTCTTAATTCTCTTTCACGAGTTTTTGTGTCAAGTGTTTTCTTTCTAATTCTAATGTTTTCTGGAGTTACTTCAACTAATTCATCTTCTGCTATGAATTCAATTGATTCTTCTAGTGACATTTTCTTAGGTGGTACTAATCTTAATGCATCATCTGCTCCTGAAGATCTTGTGTTTGTTAAGTGTTTTTCCTTACATACATTTATTGTTAAATCTTCATTTCTTGAGTTTATACCTACAACCATTCCCTCATATACTTCAACACCTGGTCCTATTAATAATTCTCCTCTTAATTGTGCATTGAATAGTCCATAAGTGATTGATGTTCCTGCTTCAAATGCTACTATTGTTCCTCTTGTTCTTGATGTAATGTCTCCTTTAAATGGTGCATATTGACTGAATACTGATGCCATTGTTCCTTCACCACGTGTATCTGTCATGAACTCTGTTCTGTATCCAATTAATCCTCTTGCTGGGATATTGAATTCAATTTTTGTATGTCCTGGTTCTGCAGGTTCCATGTTTGTCATTTCACCTTTTCTTAAACCTAATTTTTGAATTACTGTTCCAACGCAATCATCTGGTACATTTACTGTTAAGTTTTCCATTGGTTCACATTTTACACCATCAATGTCTTTGAAAATTACTTTTGGTCTTGCTACTAATAGTTCAAAGCCTTCTCTTCTCATATTTTCGATTAATACTGAGATATGTAATTCTCCTCTACCACATACTTCAAAGCTTTCTGCTCTGTCTGTGTCTTTTACTCTTAATGAAACGTTTCTTTCTAATTCTTTCATTAATCTTTCTCTAATATGACGTGATGTTACATATTTTCCTTCTCTTCCTGCTAAAGGTCCATCATTTACTGAGAATGTCATTGATACTGTTGGTTCATCTATGTTTACAAATGGAATTTTTTCTGGATGATTGATATCACAGATTGTCTCACCAATGTTAATGTCTGAAATACCTGAAATTGAAACGATATCACCTGCTGGTACTTCTTCAACTTCTACTTTATTTAATCCCTCGTATATGTAAACTTTTCCTACTCTACCATTAATTGTTTTGTCTTCGTCTTTACATACAACTACTGCTTGGTTTGTTTTTAAAGTTCCTCTTTCAACTCTACCTACTGCTAATCTTCCTAAGTAATCATCATATCCAATGTTTGACACTAATAATTGCATGTCTCCATTTACATCTACTTGTGGTGCTGGAATTTCTTTAATAATTGTATCAAATACGCAATAAATATTATCTGATTCTTCATCTAATTTCATTTTAGCAATTCCATTTTTTGCTGATGCATAAATTACTGGGAAATCTAATTGTTCTTCTGTTGCATTTAAGTCCATGAATAATTCTAATACTTTATCTACAACTTTTAATGGTTGTGCTCCCGGTCTATCGATTTTGTTTATTACTACGATTGGTTTTAGATTTAAGCGTAGAGCTTTTTACAAAACTGCGGTTGTTTGTGGCATTGGGCGGGCAAATGCATCTAATAATAATACAACACCATCTACCATCTTTAGAACTCTTTCTACTTCTCCTTCGAAATCTGCGTGTCCTGGTGTATCTACGATGTTTATTTTGATTCCATTGTAGTGTACTGATGTGTTTTTAGCTAGAATTGTAATTCCTCTTTCTTTTTCTATATCGTTTGAGTCCATTACTCTTTCTGCTACTACTTCATTGTCTCTAAATACTTTACTTTGTTTTAGTAAAGCATCTACTAATGTTGTTTTTCCATGATCAACATGGGCTATAATTGCGACGTTTCTTATATCTTTATTTTCCATTATTCCTCCCTGTTTTTGTCATCTTCATTTTTTTCTGTTTCAAATGAAGTTCCTTCTAATTCTCTTATTGATAATTCCATTTTGTGGTTTTCTTTATCTAGTCCGATGATTTTTGCATTTATTTTTTCACCAACTGTTAATTTATCTTCTGGCTTTGCAATTCTTTCTGTAGATATTTGTGAAATATGAATTAATCCTTCTACACCTTTTGTTACTTCTGCAAATGCTCCGAATGTTGCCATGTTTTTAATTGTTACATTTACAACATCACCAACATTTCCTTCGAATACTTCCCATGGATTTTTTTCTTTATCTTCATATGATAGACTCATTTTTTTATTTTCTGCGTCTAATTCTTTGATTGTTACATTTACTTTTTGTCCAACTTTTAAGTATTTTTCAGGTTTTGAACCGCGTTCCCAGGTTACTTCTGAAATATGTAATAATCCTTGTACTGATGATCCTAAATCAATAAAAGCTCCATAATTCATGATACTCGCTACAGTTCCTTCAAATTTATCTCCGACTTTTGCTGTTTCCCAGAATTTATTTACATTATCTATTTTAGCTTGTTTTTCTTGGTCACGCTTAATTTTTTTGCATGATAATAAAACATTACCTTCTCCATCATTTGTTTTTAATACAACTGCTGTGATTTCATCACCAATTTTAACTTCATCCTCTGGATTACAATTTTCATCATAAGAATATTCACTTTTTGGAATTATTCCATCACTCTTATAATTAATATCTAAATAGATTTCGCCTTTTGAACTGATGTATATTACTTTACCAGTCACTACTTTTCCTAATTTTTCGTCATTTTCCCTCATTGAATTGTTTAATAATTCTTCGAAGCTCTTGTTATTATCTTCCATATTTTTTCCTTCTCATTTTTTTGCTTTCGCAATTATAGTTTATTTTGCTTCCTTTGTCAATGTAACTATTTGTTTCATTAGATCTTCAGTTGCTTTTGTTAACCATTCTGAATCTGTTTTATCATACATTTCTAAATCCATTGGTTTTCCAATATTATATTTAATCTTCTTAAATGGTTTAAAGTCTCCAATTATTCCAACTGGTACTATTTTGGCATTTGTTTTATTTGCTAAGAATATTGCTCCATTTTTTGGCTTTTCATGTTTATCCATCCCGTGTCTTGTTCCTTCTGGAAATATTCCTAATGTTTCTTTATTTTTTAATGCTTTTAAACAAATTTTTATTGAATTTACATCATTTCCTTCTCTATGTACTGGTATATTTCTATATACATATCCAAAGCTTCTCAATATTCCATTTTTTAACCATAAATCACGTTTTGTGATGAATCTTATTTTTCTTTTTGAGAATAATTCAAGCCCGATTGCATCCATTGCATGTACATGGTTACCACATAGTATTACTGGTCCTTCTAATTCATTAAATTCTTTTACATTAATAAATTTAGGTCTATATACTATCCAGTACAATGTCTTTAATATTGGATCATAAATCTTTTTCAAAAATTTTGTATAAAATTTCAATTCTTTGTCACTGTATGCTTTTTCAAATATTTTTATTTCTTTTTTCTTTTTGTCAATTATTTTTGATGCTGCTTTTACCATCTTATTTATGTTCATATTTGTTGTATCTAAATAATGGGCATCTTCTGCTTGCACTAATGGTGATACATCTGAAGTTGTGTCATTTAAATCCCTTGATGCAATATTTTCTTTTACTTCATCCCATGTTGATTCAATCCCTTTTTCCTGGTTTTGCTTGAATCTTCTATTTACTCTTGCATCCAATGATGCATTCATAAATATCTTTACATCTGCATTTGGGAATACCTTTGTTCCAATATCTCTTCCATCAAGTATAACATCTCGGCCTTCTGCCATTCTTCTTTGTAATTTGATCATGGCTTCACGTACAATTGGTATATGTGATACTTGTGATACTCTATTATTTACTTGTGCTTCTCTTATTTCTTTGCTGACATCTCTTCCATTTAAAAATGATTTACCATCTTCAAACTTAATATCTACTTCATCCAATTCTTTTTTTATTAATTCGATATCATCATCTTTGATGTCTTTTTCAATGAAATCCAATGTTAGGCATCTATAAATAGCTCCTGTATCAATATTCATTAATTTGTATTTTTTAGCTAATAAGTTTGCTAATGTTCCTTTTCCAACACCTGTGTATCCGTCTACTGCAACTATAAATGACATTTGTTTACTCCTTTAATCTACTTCTTTCGTAATATCTTCAATGTTTGGAAGCTCTCCTATTACTGGTAAAGATATTTTCTTTGCTACAACTTTAAATTCTGTAACATTCATTCTTGTCTGTCTTTCAATGTCCTTAATACATTTTTCTTTGAATTTTTTTAATTCTGCCATGATATTAAATCCATATATAATTTCGACTTCAATGTATACATTTGGTCCTTCTTCAGACTTATTTACACGTATTCTTATTATTTTACTAATTGATTTTATATTCCTTGCTTGAACTTCAATTATTTGCTTAAATACATTGTCTGAAATCGTGAAATTACCTATATAATTAAAAGTTGGTCTAATTATTGATTTTTCTGATATGTATGGATTTCCATTCAACCCTTGTGATTTAAATATTTGAAGGGGGTCCAATAAATACCCTGAAAAATCTTTTTTTAACTCAAATGTTGGCACTGGGATTACATGTTTTCCTTCAGTTGTTCTAATTCTTTTTGCATTTTCTATTTCTTCCTCTGTTGCCACATCTGTTATATATATAGTTTTCTTAATAGGTGGTAAACCTAAATTTTCTGCTATCGTTTTTACCATTTTATCAGAAGTTCCTAATATTAGGATTGATTTTGGACTTAGTCTAATTATTGCTTCTTGCATTTCTGATTTTTGTTTTTCATCATTGAATAAAGCTTTTTTTATTGTTTCAATTTTTGTTGGGGCTTTTTTAGCTGATTGCCCTGCAACTATTGCATTTTCCTTTACTAATAATCCATCGTCAATTATAAATTTAATGTTGTATGCACCTGCTACCATTTGCGCTCTATAACTTTTTCCTGTGCCGGATGGTCCTACAAATGCATATACTTCAATATTTTCCATTTCTTTCATTTTCATCTTCTACTTTTTATCATCTTTATTTATTGTATTTATGTCCACTTTTCTAACATGCTCTATTTTTTCCCATGTTGTTTCTCTCTTAAATAAACATTTAAAGTTTATTAATAACCAAGAACCTAGGAATAATGGATATAGTACTAGACCTTTTATCATTTTCTTTATTGGTCTCTTATCTATTATCATTACAAATAGTGCTGTGAAAATTGGTAATATAAATGTTGGTATTATAAATTTTAATATATTTAATGTAAAATCTGCTGTTGACATTCCTTTTGTTAAATAGAATACTGCGTTTAATAATAGTAACAGTATTGTTATTACAAACATTGGAATACTTCCTAGCATATATAGCAAGCCGTCAAAGTTTGTTAATGTTTTATTTTCAAATGTTGATCTTGTTAGTGGTTTTGTATATTCTGCTAAACATTGAATATGTCCTATTGTCCATCTTGCTCTTTGAGACCATGATGGTTTGAATTTTACTGGTTGTTCGTCATACACAATTGCTGTTGTTGCCCAACCTAATTTCTTTCCTTTGATTATTGTTTTTAATGAAAACTCTATATCTTCTGTTAATGTC
>JABCOX020000089.1 GCA_013333395.2 Clostridiales bacterium
AAAACCCAAAGGAGAAATGTATCAGAAAAACAGTTCTTTGACTTTACTTAATAAGTAAATTTATTAAAAATATTACTAGGTTGATATGCATATTTTGCCACAGGATTATTCAAATCATATTCTCCAGGCCCATATATATTTTTTGAAGGAGCTTCAAAAGTTACAACATCGCCTCTTTTAGGCATCTTCGACCTTTCCAATCTATTTAAAATTAATCTATCATTTGGTTTATATGTTGGGTACATTGAATACTGTTTTACAACAGTCGGTGTACCTAAAAAAAACTTAATCAATAAAGCTAAAACAATAGCAATAACAATACAATATATCCATTCTAAAATATTTTTAGTAGAATCACTCATATTAAACCTCTTCTTCACTAATTGTAGGTATCTTGATAATTACCTCAGTACCTTTTCCTAAATCACTATTAATCTTAATAGTTCCTTTATTCTGTTCTATAATTTCCTTTGCGATTGAAAGACCAAGTCCAGTACCACCCATTTTTCTTGAGCGAGCCTTTTCAACTCTATAAAATCTTTCAAAAACTTTTTCAACATCATCTTTAGGAATACCAATCCCGGTATCCTTAATTTTTACATATGCATCATTATGCACAAATCCGATATATATATCAATTTTACCACCATCAGGAGTATATTTTACAGCATTACTAATAATATTTAAAATAACTCTTTCAATCCCATCTTTATTAGCATAAACAAGTGGAACTTCGGCAGTAACAAAACATTTTAAATCAATATTTTTCTTCTTAATTTCAATTTCAAACTTTTCACTACATTCTTTAGTTAACTGACCCAAATCAAACTTTTCTGGTTTATTATTTTCTCTTTTACCATCAAACTTAGATAAAGTTAACAAATCATGAATCAAATTTTCCATTCTATTTGCATTATCATTTATAATTTTCAAAAAATGCTTTTGTGTTTCAGAATCACATTCATCTTCCAATAAATTTTCAGAAAAGCCTTTAATAGATGTTAACGGAGTTTGCAATTCATGTGACACATCAGCCACAAACTCTTTTCTCATTTCATTTAATCTCTCATGTTCACTGATATCTTGAATTACCACCATTAACCCAACAGGTCTATCAATCTCATCTAAAAAAGGCACAAATAACAATTCCATTGTTTTATCATTAAACATAACTTTTTTATCATATGATGTCCATGTATTTAAATAAATTATCTTTTGCAAATCAATATCATCATCATTAAATTTACTAAAAATTTTATCAAAACTATTCTTACTTTCATCAATTTCAAGCAATCTTTTAGCCGCCAAATTAATATATGTTACATTTTCATCCATATCAAAAGCAACAACACCATCAGTCATATGTTCTAAAATAGTATCCGTTTTCTTTTTTTCGTCATTTGCTTTTTTCAAATTCTTTCTAAGATAATCCAGCATTCTATACACATCTGCATCATTTTCTTCAACAATACCATCATCAATATAGTTTTTATCAGGACTATTAAGCATTCTTGACATAGGCTCTAAAATATTGTTTTTTACATATAATTTTAATAAAATCACAAACAAAAATACTAAAAAAACAAAACCACATATAATCTTAATAATGTCACTAGTATTAACTCTGAAAAATTTAAACATCATAATACTAAAAATTGCAATAAAGAACAATTCAATAATTGAAAAAATATAAACTAATCTATAATAATAATTTTTCATAATATCTCCATCAAAGAAAAATAGCATTTATTAATATAACTTAAGTAATAAATGCTATTTTATATTTATTTATTTGCTAAATAGTATCCAACTCCACGTTTCGTTATAATAATCTTTGGATTTGATGTATTCTTTTCAATTTTTTCTCTAATTCTTCTTACAGTAACATCAACAGTTCTAATATCACCATAATACTCATATCCCCATACTTTTTCTAATAAAGTTTCTCTTGTTACTATTTGTCCAGGTTTTTGTGCCAAAAACTTAAGAACTTCAAATTCGCGTCTTGTTAAATCAGTAACAGTAGTACCTCTAACAATCGCTTCAAACTTGTCTAAATCAAGTATTAAAGAACCTACAGCAATTTGATTTTTTTGTTCTTCTTCAGCGCTCTTATTTTTATCAAATTTTCTTAAATTAGCCTTAATTCTTGCAATAACTTCTCTAGGGCTAAAAGGCTTTGTAATATAATCATCCGCACCAATCTCAAGGCCCAAAACTTTGTCAATTTCTTCGCCCCTAGCTGATAACATGATTATTGGAATATTAATATTCTCCTGTCTGATTTTCTTACATACAGATAATCCATCCATTTTAGGAATCATAACATCAAGTAATAATAAATCAGGTTTTTCATTTAGTACTTTATTAATTCCTTCTTCGCCATCTTCTGCAGATATAAAATTAAAACCTTCTTTTTCTAAGTTAAATTTTAAAAGGTCCAAGATTGAACTTTCATCATCAACCGCTAAGATAGTTTTCTTATTATTATCAAGTAAAATGTTTTCTTTATTTTCTATTAAACCAGCCATTTATACTCACCTCTCTAAGATTTACGATTAATATATCATAAGCGACTATTTTTTTCAATAGATTACTATATTTTATCTTTATCTTTACAATTATTATTTTTATTTAACTTAAGTATTATAGATCAATATCAAGGCCCACTGGACAATGGTCACTGCCAAGAATTTCACTATAAATTTTTACATCCTTGATTTTATCCTTTATACGGTCTGAAACAATAACATAGTCAATTCTCCAACCAATATTTTTTTCTCTAGAACGGAACATATATGACCACCATGAATATGCATCCGTTAAATCAGGATTAATATATCTAAAAGTATCTATAAATCCAGCATCAAGAAGCTTAGTCATTTTCTCTCGTTCTTCATCAGTAAATCCAGCAGATCTATGATTAGTATTAGGATTCTTTAAATCTATCTCCTTATGAGCAACATTTAAATCCCCACAATATATAACTGGTTTTACCTTATCAAGAGAAATCAAATAATCCCTCATTTGATCCTCCCACTCCATTCTGTAATCCAATCTCTCAAGCTCCCTCTTTGAATTAGGAACATAACAATTAACAAAGAAAAAATCTTCATACTCACAAGTAATAACTCTTCCTTCATTATCACTTCCATAAGTAACATTCAAAGGTTTATTCTTTAAAAAAACAGCAGTTCCAGAATATCCCTTCTTCTCAGCACTATTCCAATACTGATAATTACCAAGCTTTTTCATATTATCATCAACTTGATTTTCTTGCATTTTTGTTTCTTGAATACCAAACAAATCCGCATCCACTTCATTAAAAAAATCATAGAACCCTTTAGTTATAGCAGCTCTAAGTCCATTAACATTCCATGAAACTATTTTCATTTTTCCTCCTTAAGTATAAATCTTTCACATAATAGAAAAAGATGGTATAAAAACCATCTCTTCTTCATCCTTTAAAAATAAACGTTACCACCAATATGAACACCTTTTATGCCAGTCCAAGATGATCTAAAAGAATAGAAGTTGTGACTTCTCTTTCCATTTAATGCATCTTTAACTGCTTCTTTAACAAAAGATGGTACTTTACCATTTAAATATTTTTTCCAATAAGAATCAATTGTATAACAGAACTGATTTTTTCTTTTATATTCAGAAAGAGGATCAGAACCCCTCTTCTCAGCTCTATTTGCAGCACAAGTTATAACAGCTAACGCACCTTCATAACTTGACCCTGATTCTTGACAAGTAATAGCATATAATAAGTTCATATCATCTTCACTATAAGACCAAGTTCTAGCACCTGTTCTTACAACACTACTTCTTGTTGTAGCTTTAGCTCTTACTTCAATAATTTTATCAACTGGTTCTTTTATAACTTTTTCAGAAATCACATCTTTAGAAATTTGATTTCCATTTTGATATCTAATTCTATATTTTATTTCTTTAATACCATTTACACCAGCTTGAACGACTTGGTTCTGTGTATTTTGGCTACCATTCGCAACTTCCTTAGTAGTAGTTTTAAATGGAATTTCTACTTTTTCTGTTACAATTTTTTCGATTACTGATTGATAACTTTTTAAAATTTCTTCAGGTGAGAACTCTTGTTCTTGAGCAATTGTAACACTTTCACCTTTTTTAATAGTAATTGTGCTATTATCTGATAAATCTGATTTAACATCAGGTGTAACACTTTCACCATCAAAAACAATTATATGATTTTCTTTTAAAATATCTTCAACTTTTGTACTAGTAGTTACAACATTCATTTCATAACCACTTGATAATAATATTTTTACAGATCTTACTCTGTTACTTGAAGCCATAACCCCAACTGTTCCCATTAATAAAACAAATAAAATGGCAATTGTTAAAACCTTCTTTATAGAAAATTTTCCGGATTGAGGTTTGTCAGACTCCGGTTGAATACTTATATGTTTTCGCATAAATCCTCCTTTAAGTAATCATATCTATTATACCACTTATGCAAAATATAGTCAAACTTTAGATATTTTTACTAAAACCACTTACGGCCACAAGCGTTTGAAAACTAAACAAATGTGTATTAATGATTCGTCTTTTTCTTAAATCCAGTCCCATCGTAAAGATTCGGCTCCACATAAACTTCCTTAACAAATTTTAATTTTTTATAATCTTTTTTATAATTCTTAGAAGATTCAAAATATTCATTTCTTAAACTTTCTACATATTTCTCGTGATCATTACTATTAAGAAATTTTCTTTCTTCTTTATCATGATGAACATTCATTTCACTTATTTTTTTTATTTTATCTTTATTAAACAACTTTTTAAAGAAATTTTTTAATACATCAAAAAAACTCACACTAAATCTCCCTTATTTTTATCTTCATTATCCTCTTTATCTTCTTTATCAAAATAATCAGACTTCTCTTTTAAATATTCAGTTAAATCCCAAATTTCTCTACCATTATTTTTTTCTTTATCAACATCATAACTAGAAAAATTTTTTGAAAGCCACTCTTCATTCGTCACAACAAAGCTATTTGACTCTTTATCGCCATATGCTAAAAAATTTTCTCCATCCTCTTTCACAATTTGCACTAAAACAACAGGATTTTTTTCAAAATCCATTTTTCTATATATTTTAGCCACTTGAGTTCCTTCGCGAACTTTTAATTTTGCAGAATCCTTATCCACCAATCTATTCAAAGTACAACTTAACAAATATTTAGTTGTATCTTGACAATTTACAAAATCAGGCACATTATCCTGTACAGTTTTTAAGCATGACAATATAAGTTTATTAGAATCATCATTTTTTTCATAAAATTCATCCAACATTTCAAGTTTTCTCTCAAAAGGAAATTTTCCATCTTTATCAACACGATCAATTCCTTTAAACTCCTTTTCCATAGTGTTTTTATCCAAATGGTAATTAGCATCTTGTAATTTTTCATCATTTTTATGATAACCATTAGAATCAAATATTTGTGCCATCTCATTAGATACTAAAAACCATTCAGGTCTATCTCCTACTCTATTTTCTGATAAATTCCAAGTTGGATCCAAGATAGAATTCCCAACATTTTTGCCATCCACATGTAAATTTTTAATTTTTAAAAATGAATGCCCTTCCGTACTAACCATTTCATTATCAATACCAATTTTATTCAACATATAGCTTTCAATTTCAGCAATACCATTACATACTCCATATCCAGAATTAATAATATTCCATAATTTTCTAACTTCTGCACGATTTTCATTTTCTTTTCCAAAAATAGGTGAATAACTAATTTTCTTACCAATTGCCTCATCAATAATATAAATTTTTTGTACATCACTCATATTAGAATCAATAGTATCAATAATAGAATCAATCCATTTCTCTGCCTTTATATAAGATTCAATACTCTGTCCTCCGTACATATCAGAGGCTATTTCAATTTGTGGACACACATTTGCGAGTTCAAATAACTTTTCCCTTTCTTCTTTAGAAAATTTTTTGGGATTAATTTGCAAAAATTTATCAAGTCCTCTATACACTTCAACATCCCTATTGACATTAAAAATTAATTGTTGACCCCAAAGCACATCACAATCATAATCTAAATCTAACACTTGTTTATATTCATCAGCAATTTTAGCTCTATCAAGTGATGATAAAACATCTTCATTTATGTAAACGAAACATTGTCTTTTTTTATCAGAATCAAAATTAAATTCATCTATTCTCTCTAAAAAATCAACTTGCTTATTATTATTATAAATAGAACTAAATACATCTTGTAAATCACAATTATATTTTTCAAAGGATTCTTTAAATTCATTACATACATTAATTATATTATCGACATTTTTTAAAGAAGACACCACACGAGTAAAAGAATCTTCATTAATTCTCTCATCCCTTTGCTCTAAACAATTAATTGTGTATTTATCATCCAAAACTCTTAAAACATCAATGATATTTTTATTATTGATTAGGCTAGAATTTAACAATTTCTTTATTACATCATCATTTTTAATAGTTTCAACGATATTAGTAAAATCAAAATTATCAAGTCCAATATCATGATAATTATCAGTATCTTTTAAAAAATTAAGTTTCTTATCATCATCTAATTTAGTTATCAAAGTTCTATAATCAAAATTTGAAAAATCTTTAAATAATTTTCTTTTCTCTTTATCTCCTAATAACTGCTCAATTGCTTTTGGACTCAATAATTCTCTTAAAGTGTAACTATCAAATTCGTTACAAAACTTAGGATTAAATATAATTTCAGCTTTTACTTCTTCCAATTCAATACTATTATAAATACTTTTATAGTAATGTCTGTCCACATTAGGATTTTCCGGATTAAGAGCAAACGGTCTTGATAATAAAACTCGACATTTTTCTTCATCATTCAAATACTGTTCTCCAATATGCGTTAATTCAGAAATTTTAAAATCCTTTACAGCTCTTATATTATCAAAATCAACATAATATTTATATCTGTCTTCTGCATTCTTAATGCCCTCAATATATTCTTCTTTAGTCATTTTATTCTCCAATTTATTTAATATTTTTATTAAATGTTTTTAACATTTGTAAATAATCTTTTAACATTTTCAAAAACACTATCCATAACCACTTCAGGGGCAACTTTTTTAAAATCTGCAATCTTTTCTACAATGTATTTTATATTTCTAGAATCATTCCTTCTTCCCCTCAAAGGCTCAGGAGATAAATAAGGAGAATCAGTTTCAACTAATATCCTATCAAGAGGTATCATATTCGCAATCACTTCAGCATTTTTTGAATTTTTAAAAGTAATTGGCCCACAAACAGAAATATAAAAACCAAGCTTCAAAGCTTCTTTAACTAATTCTTGATTAAGTGGACAACAATGGAACATACCAACTTTATTTACAACATTCTCTTTTAGAATATTAATTGTATCCACAGTTGCTTCCCTTGTGTGGATAACTATAGGTAAATCATACTTATTAGCAAGTTTTATTTGTCTAATAAAAGCATCTTTCTGCATATCCCTATCAACATCATAATGATAATCAAGTCCTATTTCTCCAATTGCAACAATTTTACCACTTTTCAAATTACTAACCAAAAGTTCTTCAATTTTTTCAATATCAGAAACATAATCTTCTGTCACATCATTTGGAGATATCCCAACTGTAGCATAAATAAAATCGTATTTGTTTGACAAATCAACAGCCGAAACAGATCCACTAAATGAATATCCGGCATTAATCATTCCTTCAACACCAGAATCATGAACTTCTTTAATTAACATATCCCTATCAATATCAAACTTTTCGTCATTATAATGACAATGAGCATCAAATAATTTCATTACTCCTCCTACTTCTTCGAATACATTACAACATTAGCCACAGCATACTCTTTAACATGTGACAAACTAACATCAAATCTATAATTATCTGAAATTTCAGAATGATTGAACAAAACAATAATCGGTTTACCCTTATCATTTTTTTCAATGCTAATATCTTTCCAATTAATGGAATAATTGCTATCAAGCTTTGAAGACAAAGCCTTAAAAACCGCCTCCTTAGCCGCAAAACGAGCAGCATAATTTTGAGCCTTATTAGCTTTGTCTTCACAATATTCAATTTCAGCATCAGAAAAAACTCTATGCAGAAACTTATCATTTTCAATTAAATTAGCAATTCTAGAAACTTCAATAATATCATTTCCAACAAAAATTTCCAAATTACTTCCTTCCTAAATTAATAATAATTATTAACAATACCACAACCACTGCAGCTGCAATACCAAAAATCTTCAATTTCTTTTTATTAACAATACTTTTTTTAACTTTATAAATTTTATAAAATTCATTTTCCAAATCAAGAAGATCACTGTACACATTTAAAATTTCATCAACCTGTACAACATATCCATCCTTATTTGTCACGGGATTCTCATAAATATCCCTTTTAAAATCCAAAAATTTATAATTACAATATTCATATTTATTTGAGATTAATAACTCTTCTCTCAAAAATTTAACATAGATTTTCTTATATAATTCTAAAACATATGCATAAATATGAGCTTCAGAATAATTATCCATCATCACATCAGTATATTTATGAATTTCATAAAATCTCTTTAAATCCATTTCATCCAATTTTGCATCAGGAATCTTTTTCAGATATTTATCAACAACATCCATATCCTTACTCAACACAAAAATTATACCTGTTTCAAAACAAATAATAATACTATTATCTCTTTCAAAAATATTAGCATAATAATTATTACAAATCGGAGCAACAATATCATTTGCCAACCCACAAAAATCATCAACATTCTTTATATTGAATGTCCATAAAAAAGTATTTCTAATTTCAGCTGAAAAATAATTATAAATTTCTCGATTATTAGTTTTATCAAAAATTTTAACTTTAAATCCATCATTAAGTAAGTTTAAATAAAATTTACTTAACTCATTTGGAACAACTGCTCCAAAATAAATTTTAGAAATATTCATCTCTTCCCCTTTTAACGCCTATTCATTAACATCAGTGTAATAATTAGCATTTAAATCAACGCATAAATGTAATTTACCTATAAAATCAATTTTAGGATTATTTTTTAATTCCAATGAAGGCTCCATTATAACTTTACCATTGTAATCAATAACTCCCCATTTTCCATCTTTCTTTACACCAATATAACCATAAGCATTTTCTTCAGTCACATCATCATAAATATAATTTACAATAACTTGACCATCTTTATTTACAAAACCATATTTTCCATCTTTTTCAGAAGAGAATAAAGTATTTGTCTTCATAACATCCTTAATATCTTTTTCTTCAAAACTCAAATTATAATATTTATATTTTCCATCAACTTTAACTTTAATACAACCTGTAGTTTCATTAACTTCAGAAACAATACCTGTCACCTTTACTTCAAATGTAGATGTCATTAGATCAGACTCAGCCACATCAACTACACCTTCAATAAATCCAACATTTTTTCTATATATAATATTTTTATATTTAAAATCAACTTTAACTTCATTATTAATATCAACAATTCCGTAAGTAGTTCCTTTTTTAGCAATATAATAAGTATCAAAAATATACTCAATATAGTCATAATCCTTTAATTTAGCATTTCCTTCTAAATCAAGAACTTGATATTTATCACCTTTTTTAACAACAACATATTCATTGTCAATACTAAATATATCATCAAATTTACCTGATAATTTAGAATTTCCATCAGCATCAATTAATTTTAACTCATTACTTGTTGTCTTAACCGCATAATAACCACTACCATAAACATGCTTAACTTCAGAATAAATAGTATCCAAAACCTTCTTTTTAGCAAAAGTAATTACACCATATTTTCCAGCATCATTTTTAACAACAAATCCATTCTCATAATTATTTGTTAGCAAAGAAATATCAGCATATTCATTTTCAATAATCACACTACCAGCCGCATCTATTAAACCTTTTTTAGAATTTTTAACAGTTACTAATACATTTGTAGTTTTTGGCAAACACTCAATATCATCATAAATCGCATCGACTAATACTGTTCCAGAAAAATTAATTAAACCATATTTTCCATCTTTATGGAATTTCAAAACCTTAGTTGAATAAATTACATTTCCATTCGAATCAATACTTTGTAATGCATCAACTCTATCATATTCCGTAAATAACTTCTTTCCCTGTTTATTAATAACTCCTGAAGTATATGTTTTATTAGCCAAATTAAGATTTTCATTATACAAGAAAACATCTTGCGTAGGATCAGGAATAATCAAAATATTATCATATTCAGCTTTAATAATTTCTTCGCCCTTAGAATTAATTATTCCAAATTTTCCATCTTTAAAAACAGAAATGTAAGAAATAGCAACATTTTTTGTATCTTTCTTGTTTCCTAAATACTTAAAAAACTTAACCAAACCTACAATTGCCGAAATAATCATAATAAAAACAATTACTGTTATCACAACTTTTTTAATATTAAGTTTTTGCTCGCCGTCATAACGCTTACCCTTACTCATTTAGCCACCACCCTTATTTAATATTCATAAATACATTATTAATTAATCTTGTCACTCCCTTAACTTGCATCCTTTGTATCTCTTCGTCAAATTCATTAATTTCTTCTGCAAAATAAATTTTCTTATCATTCAATATTTTTATAATTTCATCATCAGAAATAGATTTGCTAACATCTAAAACATTAAAAATATCATCTAAAATATTATTTCTATTCTTATACAATTCATCATATAAAATATTCGTTTTATTATAAGACATTGCATTTTTCACTTTTATTTTAAAATTACTAAGCTTTTCTTTTCTTTTTTCTTTTTCTACATCTTGCTTCTCTTCAATTTCCATCATTGCTTCAGGTAACATTTTTACATCATCAGTATAATCTACTTTTTTCACTGCTCTCACAAACAATAAAGACATCATACCTATTAACATTTCAATCAATACTATCAAATTAGTTTTGTATTTAAAATAAAAATAACAAGCTAATCCAATAAATAAACTATTCATAAAAAAGAAAATAATTTTATTCATCCTATTAATGAATGTACTAAATAAACCAATAAAAATAAAGTATGCAAAATAACGCATTGGTTCATCAACCATTACAAAGCTAAGCAAACAAAAAACTATTGACGCTACCATTCCATATTTTAATTTTAATTTCGATGTAACCAACCATAAATCAGCCATAATCAAAATTCCTGAAATCATTAAAGCAATTTTCTCATGAAGTGCAAATAATGGAATTATAGCCACTGCTATAAAAACTCCAGCACTAATGATTTCAATTTCTGAATATGCTTTACTCTTTCCAAAATTTTTGATCACATTAATACCATTCGAAAAAATCTTATAAAAAATATATTCCAAACATAAACTAAAAATCGTAAATTCACATACAGCATAAAAAGGATATTTTTTCATATACATTAACATCGAAGTAATTATAGTAATAATTACAACTCGTTTACCCAATTTATACTTTTCACTATCCATCTTAATCTCAATAGGTTTCAAAATAAATATTGATAAAATAAACATCAATATCTCAACAATATATATACCAAATCCACCCATTCCAAATCTAAAGCCCATAGTAATTGCTTCCGCAACAAGAACTCCACCAATCGGAATATCATTTGCAATCATAGCAATAACAAAAGCTACGGAAATAGGGATAACAATATTTTCATTATTAAATTTTATATTCACAAAAGAAATCAAAATACTAAAAATAATGAAAATACCATATTTCAATATATCCAAAGTATTAATTGCTTTCCTCTTTTTATCATTAGTATCACTGTAATTTAAAGTACTATTCATATATCCGCCCTTATATTCTTACGATGATTAACTATGCCTATTTTATCTTAAAATCATTAAAATTTCAATAGAAAAAGAAAAGAACAAACCACCTAAAAATTAATCATATTTATCCCTATTTACTAACCATATAAAAAAACTCATCAGAGTTGCTTATAAGCACTCTAATGAGCTTTTATTAATATTGTTTAGCTTAGTTATTCTCTTACTTTTCTTGATATTGTATATCCCATTGCTGCTACTAGAGCTGTTAATGTAATTCCAACACCAGCCATTCTTAATACATTATTAATGTCTAGTCCTGTCTTAACTACTAAAACAACTGTTGCTTTATTATCTTTACCCTTCTTTTCTTCTTCAGAATCAGTCTCATCAAATCCAGCATCATTTTTTGTTTTATCAATTTCAACTTTATTTACTATATTTCCAAAGTTTTCTCTACCATTTTTCCATGTAAGGGTTACAATCAATTCCTTTTCTTCACTTGGATTTAATTCCACTTCCTTACTTAAAATCTTACCATTTTCAAATGTCCAATCTGGATTCTCTTCTGGTAACATTTCGAAATATTCTGGTAAATACTCTGCAACTATAGCACTACCTTTAATTTCTCCTGTATTTTTTACTTTAACAGAATATCTAATCTTAACTTTACTATTATTTACTTTCTTAACTGGAATATCTAGTTTTGTAAATTTACCATTTGCAAAAGTTCTTTGTTCTCCATCAATACTTCCATCTTTAACAGTTTTATAAACTTCCATATTAAAGATTTTCTTCTTGTATGAATAAGTAACTATTTGCTCTTTTGATGTAATTTCTATGTCTTTTGGTTCTTCTACTAAATTATAATATGGAACTTCTTTTGGTTTTATATTGGCTTTATCTCCAATTTTACCTTCAATAACTTCATCATTATATAATTTCTTATTAGAATCTTTGTCGACATATCTTACAATAACTTTTCCATTTTTCTTCTTGTAAATATAGCTTATTGTCTTAGGTCCCTGAGTAATAACTCCATCTGGATCTCCATCAACTTTGATTAATTCATAATCATTATCAACATTGTCCGGTGGTGTTGTATGATATTCTTCACCAACTTTTCCTTCGATTATTTTATCTTCAGAAACTTTTCCATTATCACCTGGAACTATATATTTTACAATAACTTTAGATGTTAAGTCTGTTGGTATCTTTTTACCACCATTCTCATCTATCTTTTTATTTGTATCTTTTAAGTCAATATTTACACTTACTTGGTTATTTACATCTTTTGAATCAGGGGTTATTTTTAAATTTTTATAAACAACTTTAATATTTCTTACAACATTAACCTCTTTTATGCCATCTTTATAAGTATCTATTCCATTAATATTTTCAATAAATGTAATTGTTTTATTTACACTATCATAAATTCCATCTCCAATATCTGATTTTGCTTCATCTATTTCAAATGGTAATTTATCAATAATTGTAATTTTTGCTGTTCCAATATATTTATCAATCTTTCCACTATATTTAATGCTATATGGAATTTCTTGATTTGCATCAGTAATTTTTTCCAATGTTGATGTTTTTTCAACTTTACTATTTGTTACTTCTCCATCACCTGTTAATCTCATTGTATTTGTAATTACATTGTTATTAACTTCTTTTGAATAGAATAACAAATCTCTTTCATTTACTTCTTGTTCATCAACTGTATAATTAATTACTTCACCATCATTGTTGTATTTTGGCAATTTATTGAATGTATATGTCCACTCATTTCCTGTTCCTGTAACAACCTTTTCATTAACTATATCATTACCATTTTTAACAACTAATTTAATTGATTCTGGACGTTTATTTCTAGCATTGCTATTATCATTCCATTTCTTTATAACATTTAAATCAATTGTTTGTCCTGGTACTGTAAATCTTTCTGTTACTACAAATCCCTTATCTTTATCACCTTTTATTGATGGTACATAAAATTCTAAATCATTTGGATTATTTGGTATTACTTCTACTGTATATGGTATTTCTTTTCCATTTCCATCATATTTTGGAACATCTTCAAATTCTTTTGTCCAACTATTATCTGTTGGATTTCCTGTTACATTACCTTCTTTTACAATTTTTCCATTATTATCTTTTACAATAACTTTAACATCATTTGGTCTCTTATTCTTATTATTTGAATTATCATCCCATTCAATTGTTACTCTTGGTTTTATTGTTTCATTTGGTACTGTAAATTTATTTGTTACTACAAATCCTGATTTTCTATTTCCAGATGTTGTTCCTGTATAGAATTTCATATCATCTGCATTAACTTCTTGTTCTTCTAATACATAATCAATTTCTTGACCATTTTCATCAAATTTCGCTAAATTATCAAATGTATAACTCCAATTTTCATCCGTTGTTCTACTTCCTGTTACAACTTTTGATTTTATTTCAGAATTATTTTGTTTGATTACAAATTTAATTGACTCTGGTCTTCTATTATTGACATTATTATTATCTTCCCAATGCTTTGTTACTTGAATTTGTATTTTATCCTCTGGTACAACAAATTTATTTGTTATTCTAAAGCCTGAGTCTTTATCTCCAATTATCTTATTTATATAGAATTTAAAGTCATTTGCATTAACTTCTTGTTCTTCTACAACATAATTAATTACATTTCCAAGTTCATTATATTTTGGAAGATTTACAAATGTGTATGACCAATTTTCATCTGTTGTGGTATTTCCTGATACAACCTGCTCTACTGAAGTTGTTCCACCATTTAATACATACTTAATACTTGTTGGTCTCTTTCCATTTACATTTGAATTATCATCCCAATTCTTTGTCACTGCTACATTTACTTTTTCATCTGGTACTGTAAATGTATTTGTTACTGTAAATCCTGATTTATAAGTTCCTGCAACATCTTTATTATAGAATTTTAAATCTCCTGTATTTGTTTCTAATTCTTCTAATGAATAATTTACTTCATTTCCGAATTGATTATATTTTGGAACATTTTCAAATGTGTATGTCCAATCATCACCAGTTCCTGTTAATGTTTTATCTTCTACAATTTCAGCACTATTTTTTAATCTTAATATAATTGATGTTGGCCTTTTCTTTGCTTGATTTGAATTATCTGCCCAATGTTTATCAGCTTTTACACTAATTGTTTCTGTTGGTATTTTAAACGTATTCGTTACATCAAATCCATCATTCATATCACCTGAAATGCTCTTTTTATAGAATTTTAATCCATATTCCACCACTGCTTCTTCTTCAAGTGTATAATTTATTAATTCATTTCTATCATTATATTTTGGAACATTTTCAAATGTATATGACCAATCCTCATTTGTTGTTACATTTCCTGTTACAACTTTTTCAATCGGTATATTTCCACCTTTTAAAATATATTTTATTGATGTTGGTCTCTTTCCATTTGCGTTATTGTCATCACTCCAAGTCTTATTTACTGTAATCTTTCTTGCGAATTGTCCATCAGTTGTTGCGACTTTATATCCGTCAATGTCTTCATTTCCACCAATATTACTTGATTCTCTAAACTCTCTACTTGGTGTTTCCACTTTGAACATAAAAAATGCTTTATTTTCAATATTTATATGTTCTTTAATCGGTAAATTTTTGTAAACTACACTAAATGTTTTTGTTATTTCTACATTTTCATCTTTATATGAATTAATATTTACTTTTGGGAACCATGTTATTACCTTATTAGTATAATTTCCACCATCTAATTCAGACTTTTCTTCATCTATTTCATAAGGTAACATATCTTGTATCATTAATGTTCCTTTTCCAATAAAATCTGATACTTTTCCTGTGTATTTTACTGTATACACAAATTTATTATTTCTGTTTGTAACTACTTTTGGTCCTGTTTTTTCATATTTTGAATTATAGATTCTTGGTATTTTCTTTTTATAATAATAATTTACTTCTATAGGATCTACGGTCATATTGCCTGTAGCATTTGTTGGAACACTATCTAGTTCATAATTTTGTGCAATTTTATCTGAAGCTCTTGTAGTATATGCTTCGTCTACTGTTCCGTTTATAATTTCTTTTTCTACAATTCCACCTTCATTGTTTGGTACTCTTTTAGTTGTGTAATCTTTTCCAACTATATTACTTTGAAATTCTAATATGTAGTGATTTACAATGATATTTGTTGATTTCAATTTATAGATATATCTTACATTTACTGGTGCTTCTGTGGTAACTTTTCCAGAAGCATTTTCTGATGTACTTACCAATTCATATTTATTATCTACAGTTCCTGGTACTGTTGTATAATCTTTTCCATATTCAACTTTTTGTTTATTATCTGGAATTATTTTTGTACCATTTTCAAGTTCATAACTCGTTATTACATCAACTTGTTTTGGTTGATAATAATAATTTACTTCAATATCAGTTGTCTTAAATTGACCTGATGCATTTTCTGGTTTTACAAACTCACCTGAAACATTTCTTTCAAGTTCATATCCCTCAACAATTGCTGGAGATGTTTCATAATTTGAATTATAATTTCCTGTTAAGATTTCACTATCTGCTATCTTTTCATTTGTATCTTTTTTATAATGATTTACTCTAACATAAGAAATTGTATTTGAAAATTGTGCTTCAATAGCTTTATCTTCTGTTACATTTTTAAACTTTGGTAAATCCATACTACCATCTGAATTTAATTCTAATGGTATTTCTTCACCATTAACTAAAACTTTACTAATCTTAAATCCTGTATCAGGCGTAATTTTAATATCCTTTTTACTATCAGAATAAATTTCTACATCTTCAAGTTTCTTAACACTATAATCATTATGACCTACATCTGTAATACTTCCTCCATAAGGTCGTCTTCCTATTATTGCATACTTTCTCCAATTATTTTTAACGCTAATTTCAGACATTGGATCACTTTCTGGAATAATAATGCCAAATTTATAATATGTATTAGGATCAATCCCACTAAAATCTTCTCCATAGTAATTAGGATTTCTTTCATAACAAACATCTCCATTTTCTTTCATTATTGGTCCAGCTTGTTTCATCCCTTTGTACATATCTAATTCTGTCTTTGATATTGTTTTATCATTTAAATCTTTTAAATTTACAGAAATTCTACCAAAACTTGAAGATATACTTCCATAATCATATTCATAGGAAAAATATGCTATAAATTTATTATTTATTAATTTTCCTCCATAATATGATTTAAAAAAAGTCCCATTCTCTTCAAAAACTAATACAAAGTTTGGGTATTCATAATAATAAATATAGTATCTATTGTTTATTTTTGAAAATTTTACGTTTGAATCTCTTTTTGAGTATGTGAAATGTGGCAAGTTTTCACCTGAATCTGGTAAAACAAATGTCTTTATTTTTTCATATTCATCATTAAGAATTGTTATTGTTCTTGTTGCGTAATCATATAACATGTTTGTAGTAGCAATCTTTTCTCCTTTGCCAAGTCCAATTTCCTTTATTTTTTCTCCAGTATCTATATTTAATACTACTGCTTTATTTTCATCTATTCTTAATAAAACAACATTGTCATCATATTTACAATTATAGTAGTTGTCATATTTATATTTATCGCTGCTACCGATTTCATATTCCCAATTCTTCTCATCAGTATATCCTCTACCAATATTATCATATGTCCTTGTTTTCTTAACAGCATAAATTTTATTATCATGTAATTCTATATTAAATATAATTTCTTTTCTTCTTACATTATTTTCTGGTTCTTTTTTTATTTTTGTCCAACCATACTTAGGTTTTAACTTTTCACCAACACCAACATATATTGGAGTTTTAGATATTTCATATCTATTATCAACAGTTGATAGTTCCACAAACTTATATTGTCCCGGTCTTAGCCCTTTCGTATATTCACCATTTTCATCAGTTTCAACAACTCTATATTTAACACCATCAATATCTTCTTCTGTACCAACTATATTTCCTTTTGAATCATAAGCAGTACTTTCTGCTCCCATATCATCAACTTCATATATAGCAAACTTGGTTCTAGGTAGCAGTTTTCCTGTTTTAGCATCTGTTTTAATTATTGTAAATAATGGAACATCCTCTACACCCATTTTATATACTGCATTATCAGTATCTGCTGCTTCTAAAACAATATCTTTACCTGTATTAATATTTCTAGTTAATGTATCTTCAATAACTGAAACTTCTAGAACTCCTGATATGTTTCTTTGTGCTTTTATTTTCAATTTACCAGAATTTCTTGTATAACCTTCTGGTGGAGCTATTTCTTCAATTGTATATTCACCACTATATGTTTGTCCTGGTTTATATTCATATAATCCACTTATAATAGTGTGTCCATTTGTATCAGTTTCTGCAATCTTGTCAGTTAATAGATCATTTCCTGAAACCATGAATCCAGCACCTGGTAATTTTTCATTTTTTCCTTTAATATATTTCGTAATATCAATTGAATATCTTTTAGCCTTAATATCTGTAAATTTAACACTTGCTTCATCAAGGTCTTCATTAGTTTTATTAATAACTAAATTTTCCCCACTTCCAGATAATATACTAATCATTGGATTTCCATCAGTATTAACTACTTTAAATTTAACTGGTTCATTTAAATAATATCCGTCAGCATAAGTTTCCTTTAATGTGTATTCTATTCCTGGAATTAATTTTTTAAATGTTGCATTTCCGTTTTTGTCGGTTCTAGCTGATGAACTAATTTGCTCACCTTCATATAATTCATATTTAACACCTCTTAGAGCCTCTCTTGTGGCGACATCAACTTTATTTAAGGTAATATTATATTTTGAAATATACTCAAAATTCATCTTTACTTTTGTGGAAATATTTTCGGTTGGTTGAATTATTTCAGAACTAATAACTTTATTTTGTCCATCAATAAATTGCAATACCATATTTCCATTATTTTCGACAACTTTGAACTTAAGTTTACTATTTTCAGAAATATAATTATCTTCAGTACTAATTTTCTCTAATGTATATTCTTTATCAACTAACAATCCATTAATAGTTGCAATTCCATCATTATTTGTTATTCCGGTTTTGCTATTTTCTTCTCCATCTAATTTTGCTGAATAAATTAATCCTTGTAATTTGTTATTTGTACTTGCCTTTTTAGCAGCTATTTCTAAATTAAATTTCTTTAAAAATTGAATTCCTACTTTATTTGCTTCTAGTTCTGTGTTTAATTTTCCGTCTTCTGTATTAAGATTAACATTAACTCCATTACTTGCAAATGATGGCTTATTATATTCAGCATTATTTGGTACCTTTATTTCATAAGATAATTCTGTTAATTCATTTACATTAAAAACTGTGTTTCCAAAATCAATATAATAATTCTTTATTTTAGACCAATCATTTACTTGATTTTCTGTTTTCCAATTATTAGAATCTGACAACCAAATTTTATCAATATCTTCATTTTCACTATAATAAACTTTTGCTTTATCCTTAAGGTTATCAGGTAATTTTATTGGTCCTGTCATAAATGTATCAATCTTAGAATCTAAATCTGTACCTGTTAATCCTCCCTTATTATTTCTATAAGGGATTACACCATGGATTTTCATGTTTGTTATTGATGGTGGGAAATTGTTTTTTAATTGAATAATTACTGTTGCTTTTCCTGTACCATTTCCATCAATAACACCTACATTTGGTGCATTAACAACATCACCCTCTGTATTGTAATTTATAATTTTTTGATTTAAATGTAATTCTTGTGGTGCTACAATTGATGTTGGTATTTCAAGATATCCGACAGGCTCTTCTTTATTTCCATTACCATTTATATCGTATATATCCTTACTTTCTGGCTTTTCAAAATATCTTTGAGATGCATCAATTGTATTTCTATTTTCATAAAAATATTTATCATTATTTTCATTATAAATATATACTTTTACATTTGTGTTTTGCGTATTAGCAAGTGGATTAACTGTAATTAAACCATTAAAAGATAAGTTTTGTTCTTTAACTGGCTTATCAGATTTTAGATATGCTTTTAAGGACTTTTTGCCATCTTTATCAAAAATTTCATATCCTGCTATGTTAACATTAGCTCCTCTTAAAGATATATTAGATATATCTACGACATCTTTTGGGAATTCCATTAATATTATTGAATTTTTCCAATTGTTTAAATCTAATGCATCATAAGGTGCTAATGTATCTAATAAAATATTAAAATTTCCTTCTCTTGCTTTGTAAGTACTTAAAAGTAATTCTCCATTATTTTTTAATAATGAATTTAATCTATAATAATTAACTGCTATTTCTGATACACCTTTTGCTGAAAATTCAGGTGAATTAGCTGTTAATTTTGAAGAATATTCTAAATGTTTATTTATAAATTTCAATTTTTCAAATTGTTCTTTAGAAACATTATCCTTTAGTTCTTTATCTTCAATTTTCATAACATTATATATAAACAATGATCCAGGATTAATTAGCTTACTAGTTAAGACTTTAATATTTACAACATCTTTTTCATAAATAAATGGATTTTCTATATAATTGTTCCAATTTGAATTATTAAATGCTGCAATTAGCTCATTTGTATCATTATTATAAACTTTAATCCAACCATCTTCACCTAATAAATTTTTTGGTGATACTGAAAATTTCATACCATGATATTTTATATGATTTTCATTTATTGTAGATTTATCATAAGTGCTTCCCTCTGAAAATTTTTCTCCTGATTTTGAAATAATTTCTAAGTTATTTTCATGACGCCTTCCAGATTCAATTAACCATCTTGATTCATATAAATCTTCAACTTCATCATTTCCATTATATACTCTAACTGCTCCACTTTTTGATACTGAACGGTTTCCTGTTTTTTCATCATAATAATTATAATATCTATGATAACTAACTCTTGCTCTTGAAGTTTCATAATACCCTGCTGTTAATGTGACCTCTTTATTTTTATCACCAAATTGAACATTATATTTGTCGGTTATAAGTGTTAATTTATTAAATTCTTCTCTAGTTAAATTTTCTTTAAGCATTTTGTCATTAATTGTCTTTTTATTAGTAATCGAAAAGGCTTGATAAGAAGTACTATTTATATAACAATTTATATTATTTAATACATATTTAACATGTTTGATATTTGGCTCAAGTTTGAACTCTTCTCTTGTATACTTTTCAATTTCGTCTTTATTAAATGAATGGATCAAACGACCTGTATCATCATCATATAGATCAATTTTAGAATTATCATTTAATTTAATATACTTATAAAAACTAACGCTCTTAATTATTACGTAATTATCTAAATCAAGTTTATTTTTATTATTATAGTCACTAAAATAATTTCTTTCTGGAGCAGATTTTACAATAACTTCTTGATTTCCATCTTTATTGTCTATACTAAATCCCCATGTTACAGACCAATCTTCAAAATCTTCATCTGGGTTTTCTCCTTCATATCTACTGATTGGATTATCTTTATTAGGTGGATTTATTCCTCCATAATATCTATCTATTCTTGGAGGCTCTATTATTGGTGGTGTATGTGCATATCTTACTGATGATGTTGCTTCTACTTCTTCTGAAATAATTGGATTTTCATAATTTGGATTATTTTCTACAATTGCATGTGCTTTTGCTTTAAGATTAAAAATATGCTCATTATTATAATCCATAGCACTTTCAGGATATAATGTACGAATTTCCATTGTTCCATATCTTGAATATAACTTTCCAACATTTAAAATCCTTATTTTTAACTTTCCATTTGAATTATCATAATCTACTGAATAATCACTTGCTCCTAATCCTCCAATATTGACTTCTACATTTGAAGGATAATAACCATTAAATTGTTCAATATTCGATTCTATTACTCCTTCTTTTGTAGTAAAATTATCAAAATATAATTGATTATTATTTACATGATAATAATTTCCAAAATTTACATTAAAAAAGTGATTTATAACAATTTTATCATCTTTTTTTGGTAAAGTTTTTTCGTCATAACTACGATTTTGAGTATTATAATCTCTTGCTATATAAGCTATAGCATTATCAACTGAACTTTCTACTGTGAATTTTACTTCTTTTTCGATTGGAGTAGTACTTCCATCATTTGCTACATATTCTCCTACTAATTTTACTTTATTATCATTACTAATAAATTTTTTCAAATTAGCATTTACTTCAACTCTAAATAATACAGTTTTGCCATTTGGAACTTCTTTCAAATTGATTTGATTAAGATTTATTCCTACTGAATCATGAGCAATAGTTTCACTTTCAAGCATTTTAAACTTTTCAGTAATATTGTCCTGTGTAAATAAAAGTCTTGCATTTTTTAAACTTCCATTTCCTAAGACTCTTAACTCAATCCATAAATTTTTAGATGTAGCATTATAACCTTTATCTCTATCTTTAGTATATGGTAAATATTCTCCTCTATATCTCTGACTATTTTTTAAGAAATAAGCATCAAATGTTACAAAATTTATTCCTTCAACTCTTTCTTCCCCATATTGAACAGGTGTATAGTCACCAGATTTTGCGTTTATATTTCTTGCATCTGAGAAACTTTTAACCATTTTATTTACTAAAAGATTAATTCCTAGCAGTGATAATATAATTAAAATTATAACTGCTATTTGCTTAATTTTTTTATTAGATTTCATCTTTAGCACACTCCCTAATATTTTTTCCTATATATAATTGTATATTTAATAGCTTTTTTTACAATAGTAGTGTGTTTTTGAAAGTTAATTTTTCCTTTTCGCAAATGGCTTTTACCGTTCTTTATTACAAGAAACCTACAATTAAAATCATTATTATTACTAAATATTTTTTTAAAAAATTTTTATTATTTTGTTCTTTCAAACTTTATTTTTCTTATTTCTTAGTTTTTCATAAGCCTTATATGGCGTAAAAAGAATTAAATTTAAAGACCAGGAAAATTGTTATAATTTTCCTGGCCTTTTATTTGTTGTTTATTTTTTATGATATAATTATTCTTTTACTTTTCTTGATATTGTGTATCCCATTGCTACTACTAGAGCTGTTAATGTGATTCCAACACCTGTCATTTGTAATAATTTGTTTATATCTAATCCTGTCTTTGGTACTAATACTAGAGTTGCTTGTTGTT
>JABCOX020000090.1 GCA_013333395.2 Clostridiales bacterium
GACTCATTTGTAATGAAATTAAGATTAGTAAGATTTTTAAGAACACCAGAATACAATGCCCTATTCAGTGGTGATCCAGTATGGGTAACAGAAAGTATCGGTGGAATGGGCTTGGATGGAAGAACATTAGTAACAAAGAACTCATTCAGAGTATTACATACATTACAAAACTTAGGACCTGCACCAGAACCAAACTTAACAGTACTTTGGTCAACACAATTACCAGAAGGATTTAAAAAGTTTACAAGTAAAATGTCAATCAAAACATCATCAATTCAGTATGAAAATGATGATTTAATGAGAATTACTCTAGGAGATGACTATGGTATTGCATGTTGTGTATCTCCAATGAAAATAGGAAAACAAATGCAATTCTTCGGTGCTAGAGCAAACTTAGCAAAAGCACTACTATATACAATAAACGGCGGTCGTGACGAAATGTCAGGAAAACAAATTACTCCTAAATTTGAACCTATTACATCAGAATATTTAGATTATAATGAAGTAATGGAAAAATACGATACAATGATGGACTATGTTGCAAAAGTATATATCAAAGCATTAAATATCATCCACTTCATGCATGACAAATATTCATATGAAGCATTAGAATTTGCCCTACATGACAGAGAAATATTCAGAACAATGGCATGTGGAATTGCAGGATTATCAGTAGTAACAGACTCATTATCAGCAATTAAATACGCAAAAGTAAAAGTAATTAGAGATGAAACAGGATTAGCAACAGACTACGAAATCGAAGGAGACTACCCTAAATACGGAAATGATGATGATAGAGCAGATCAAATCGGTGTAGAATTAGTAAAACGTTTCCTAAGCAAATTACAAAAACACTATACATACAGAAATTCAACAGTAACATTATCAGTACTAACAATTACATCAAATGTAGTTTATGGAAAAAACACTGGAAACACTCCTGATGGAAGAAGAATGTATGCCCCATTCGGACCAGGTGCAAACCCATTACACGGACGTGATACAAAAGGTGCATTATCAGCACTAAACTCAGTAGCCAAAATTCCATTTGAACAAGCACAGGACGGAATCTCATATACATTTGCCATAACACCTGGCACATTAGGAAAATCATTAGATGAACAAGTTACAAACTTAACATCACTACTTGACGGTTATTTCAAACAAACAGGACATCATCTAAATATAAATGTATTTGATAGAAAACTATTATTAGACGCAATGGATCATCCAGAAAAATATCCACAATTAACAATTCGTGTATCTGGATACGCTGTAAAATTCACAAAATTAACTAGAGAACAACAATTAGACGTAATCAACAGAACAATACAAGAAAAATTCTAATAGGAGAAATAATTGAAAACAGCAAGAATACACTCAACAGAATCACTTGGAGCAGTAGATGGACCAGGATTAAGATTTATAATATTTATGCAAGGTTGCCTTTTAAAATGTAAATATTGCCATAATCGTGATACCTGGGAACTAAATAAAGGCAATGAAAAAACAGTTGATGAATGCTTTCAAGAAATTCTTAAATATAAAAATTATATACAATCATCCGGAGGTGTAACAATCTCCGGAGGAGAACCTCTACTACAAGCTGATTTTATAATAGAACTATTTAAGAAATTAAAAAAAGAAAACATTCACACATGTATTGATACATCTGGAATGTTTGCAATAAACGATAAAATAAAAGAACTATTATCACTAACTGATTTAGTCCTTTTAGATATCAAACATATTGATTCACAAAAATGCAAAGCCCTTGTCGGTTTTGAAAACAAATTAGAATTAGAATTTGCAAAATATTTAAGTGATAATAACATAGACATGTGGATTAGACAAGTATTCATTCCAGGATACACTGACGATGAAGCTGATTTAAAAAATCTAAAAAATTTCATCGATACTTTAAAAACAGTAAAAAGAGTTGAATTGCTTCCATATGATAATTTAGGAAGATATAAATGGGAAACATTAGGGTTAGAATATCCAATGAAAGATGTTAAACTTCCAACACTTGAAGAAATTCAAAAAGCAAAAGAAATATTAAACATAAAATAGATAGCTCACCCGAGCTATCTATTTTCATCTAAATCCAACTTAATTTGTTCAAAAACATCCTCCCTACTCTTGCTCTCAATAAATTTATATTTATTATTTTTGAATTTAGGATTAAATTGACAAATTGATTTATATTGACAATATTGACAAGGAATATTTTTCCCATTAAATGAAACTGGCTTTATATCAATATTTCCATTCATAATACTTTTTGAAATTTCCTTCAATACCTTCTTTGTATGTTTTTGTAAATTTTCAAATTTTTCCTTATCGATAATAATATCTTTTCCGTTACGACCCTTACTATTATATTTAAGATATTCAGATTTTCCAGCAGGATCAAAATCCCTATCCATCATATTTGGAATATTAAAATTACCAACCACAAACCCCTGCATTCTATATGCCTCTTTAATTTGCTTCACAATCAACTCTTCATCAAAGCAGCGATTTTTAATAACAGGCTCAATCAAATTAAAATATAATACACCAGCCGGATTTATCGGAGCTTGTAAAGCTTTATCAACAGCTTCATTATAACAAACAGCATCAATATAAGTAATTAATTGTAACTGCAAACCATTCACAATCTTATTTACATCCAAATCCTTAACAGATGATTTATAATCAATAATCCTAATATATTTTCCTTTAGCATCCCCACTAGGGATCTCAGCAACATCAATTCTATCAATTTTACCTGTAATAGATACTCTTTTTCCATTACCTATCTCAAATTCAATTGGTGGATAAACAATTTCATCATTTGAATTTGAACCCTTATTTCCAAAAGAAACTTCCGTACCAAGTACTCTAAAATCACTATTTCTAAGTCCCTGTACAATATATTTTATAGACAAACCAATAAACTTTTTAACTCTCTGTACCATTATCCTAAATCTAGCAGACATACTGAATTTAATATATTGCGAAATTTCATTTGTAATAATTTCATCAACAATTCTATCAATTTCTTCATCAGTTACTTCATCAATATTAACTGTTTTCAAAAATTCATCAACTACCGCATGTACAAAAGAACCTGTATCAAGTTTCTTTAACTCAAACTCCTCTTTTTCAGTAATTTTAAGCCCATATTGCATAAAATATGAATAAGGACAATTTGCATATTTCTCAAGTCTAGTAATAGTTGTATGAATCTTATCACCATACAATTTATCCACATTTTCCTGCAACAGCTTCACTGGAATATTTGTATATGAAAGCCCCTTAAGTGAAGCATTTAATTTACTTTCATCATTCTTTAAAAACCATCGATAAACATCAAACCATTCAGGATTATTAATATTATTAAGCAATTTATTAAAAGTAACATTTTTATTTAAAATCTCTAAATCTTCACTGGATGTCTCTTCTTCTAGCTTAGGAAAAATACTTTTCAATCTAGAAATAAACATTGACTTCCTTAATTCCCCACCCTGATTATCGGACAAACTATATGATATATGTACTGAATCTTCAGCAGTCGTAAAAGCTCTGTAAATATTAAAATTCTCTTCATAAGATTTTTCTAGCAAGCCCTTAGCAATTTCAAAACCACTACTTTTTAAATTAGCTCTATCCAAATCATTAAAAAAACCTTCAGCAGTATTATTACTTGGAAAAACACCTTCATTAACACCTATGATAAAAATCACCTTAATTTTATTCGCTCTAGTTCTATCAACCGTGCCAAATATAACCCTATCCTGTGCATCCGGAATTTTTCCAACTTCCTTTTCTTTAAGACCAATCTTTAATAATTTAATATAGTCATCAAAGCTAATTTTAAGATCTCCAAAAACACGAATAACTGCATTCAACAAATCAATAACAATATTAAAATATTCTACAAACTCTTCATTTTCTTCATCAATTTCCACATTATCAACAATAAATTTATACAATTCCTCTGAAATCGCTTTAGCATTTTTTTGCGAAACTAAATTACTTTTTAAATTTAATAAAGGTTCAATAATTTGTTTTTGTTGATTTTCGAAATTATTAATTTCATAATTCCAAGGTTTTTCATACCATCTTTTTCCCTTTATTCCCCATTTTAAGCAATAATTTTCAATTTCATCAATATTATCAACTTTAACAAATCCAGTTTTCAAATAATTAAAAACTGATTCATATGACCAATTTTTTGAAAATATATCTAAAATAGATATTAAATATTTAATAAAAACATTTTGCGTAATATCAACTTTCTCATCCATAAATATTGGTATATTATACGAATCTGCAATAACCTTAACCAAACTAGCATAAGACTCTAAATTATTGCTAATAACTGCAATATCCCTATATCTATAACCTTTATCCCTAACAAGCTTAAAAATTTTCTTACAAACATTTTCAATTTCATCATAAGCATTATCCGCACTATATATACTAACATTTTTATTTACACCATCAAATTTACGATATGGCAGCCCAAATAAATTTTGCTCCAAATGAATTAACTCATCGTTTTTAAACCTTTTAGAACCACTAATTTTATGAATCTCGATATTATCAAATAATTGCTTTAGTGTTTGTAATGTTTGTTTATTGTCATAAAAAACATCACTATCAGGACTTTTAATAACTCTATCATCATCACTACAAATAGTAATAATTATATCCTTTGCAACTCTATTAAGCTCCTGAATAACTGTATATTCCTGTTTTGTAAAACCTGCAAACTCATCGATATAAATAACAGAATTATCAAATAAATGTGTACTACTTAAATTATCAGCCAAAATATTTAAAGAATCATTTTCATCAACATATCCTTCAGAAAATTTATCAAACTCACTATAAACTAAAAACATATCTTCAAGCTTTAATTTTAAATATGGATCAGTCATATTTTTAATCTGCTCTTCAATCATAGATAGAGTAATTCCATGTTTCTTAAATTCAGTAATTTGAGTCATAATCATTTCAACATTATCACTTGAAGAACCAATAAAATTAAATTTTTTCTTATTTTTTTCTACAATACTGTGAATAATCATAGCTTTAGAAGCTTTATCCATAACCTGAATATTTCTAATACCAATTTCGTTCATTACTCTATAAGCCATTCTCTCAAAAGAAATAACTTCATATTTTAAAACAGCCTCATTTCCTAAAGATTCAACCAATCTTTTTTCAGCCGAAAAAGAAAATTGCTCTGGAGTAATTATATATACTTGAGCATCTTTATTATTTTTAATACTATTAAAAATAAATTCACTTTTTCCACTTCCAGCTCTACCATATATAACCTTCAAAACAATTTCCTCACTTTATCTATAAACTTCTTCTCCAATAAAATAAATATTGTTGTGCTAAACCTTTTAAATCTCCAAACTTTTCATCTGCCAATTTTTGAATTTGAACTTTGCTCACCTTTGTTTCATCATCATTGTGAATGTATAAATCATTCATAACCCTTCTAATCCAAACATCAATAGGAAAAACATCAAACCTTTTTAAATCAGAAAAAAGCAAAATACAGTCAGCCACCTTAGGGCCAACACCTGACAACTCCAATAAATTCTTATAAACAGTTGCAGTATCCAAATTTCCTTGTCCATTTAGATCAAACTCATTATTCAAAACTTTTTGAGTTGTTTCAAACAATCTAATATCTCTAAAACCAAGCCCCAATGAACGATACTCAGAAACTGACACATCCTTTAATGCAATTGGCTCTGGAAAAGAATAATATTCTCTCCCAGCATACTCCAATTTCTCACCATATTTCTCAGATAATCTATCAATAATACCTTTAATTCTTGGAATATTATTATTTGCAGAAATTATAAAAGAAATAATTGTTTCCCATAAATCCTGGTTTAAAATTCTAATTCCTTTTCCAAACTCGATACTATTTTTCATATAATCATCAATCTTCTCAAGTTTAGATTTTAGTTCATCATAATTCCTATTTAAATCGAAATAATGATTTATTTCTTCAATAGAGTCAGTAGTTCCATAATTAACCCCATTAAAAATCACTTCATCATCAATCTTTTTAACATTTAATACAATTTTCTTAAAAACTCCTGTATAGCTTCCATCGTTTTCAATATTCCATCTAAAACATTGACCACAATCAAACACATCAGCCAGTTCAAAAGAATCTGATTTAATTTTATAATCTATTTTTTCCATTAATTTTGATAACTTTCCAATACTTTAATTTTAAATTTGCCAAGCTTAATTTTGTTATCAACTTTGATCAAAGTTTCAACATTATATACACTATGCAATTTACGAATATTTTCTCTTTTTTGACCAACAAAATTATTAACATCTGCTGGATTAACAGCAATTTCAACCACTTTAACTTTGAAATTAATTTTCTTTATTTTTTCAGATACTTTTTCATACCAAATAGCACTTTCAACCAATTGTCTAAAAGCTGGATGCATTGGACCAGCAACTACTTCACTACCTTCTTCAGATGGACTATTAATTTCATCAGTAACTTGAAGGCCAATTCTTATAACCTTAATTCTCTTAGCATTAAATAATTCAGTAACTGCCTTTGCTCTTTCAACTGCTTGAATAATAGTCAATGGCTTATATTCACCGCTTTCATACATTCTATCAAGTGCAGTACCCTTAATAACCAAAACAGGATAAATTCTCATAATCTGTGGTTTTAATTTAATCAATGCCTTAGCAGTATTAATTTCATCAATTTCAGTACTTTCAGGCAAACCAACCATCATTTGATGTCCCAAAGTAATTCCAAATCTTCTAATCAATTTAGATGCTTTAATAACATCAGCAAAAGTATGTCCCCTTTGACTCTTCTTCAAAATATAATCATTTGATGATTGAACTCCAAGTTCAATAGTTCTAACATTATATTTTTTCAATCTTTTCAAAATATCCTTAGAAATATAATCAGGTCTAGTAGAAATTCTAATACTGTCCACCTTTTTCTGCTTAATATACTCATTAGCAACCTCAAGAAAACCATTTTGAATTTCTTCAGAAATCGCTGTAAAACTTCCTCCAAAAAATGCAATCTCAACTTTTCTATTTGCTGGATCAAAATTTTTCAAATGCTTTTCAATTGTTTCTTTAACATCTTCTTTAGTAACGTCAGTTTCCTGCCCACTTATCTTTTTTTGATTGCAAAAAACACAAGTTTCAGGGCATCCCAAATGTGATACAAATACTGGGATAATATACTCTTTTTTCAAACAAAACCTCCTGTACTATTTAATAATATTTTCTAACGCCTTCCTAGCTGCTTCCATTTCAGCCATTTTCTTACTACGTCCTTCTCCACTCGCTAAAACTTTACCATTCAAAGAAACCTCCGAAACAAAACTTTTTGAATGATCCGGACCCGACTCACTTATAATGTGATACTTAATTAATACATCACCATTCTTTTGTAATTCTTCCTGCAAAACAGTCTTGTAATCTTTTTCACCAATATGTTTACTAGCCTCAAAGATCTTATCAGTCAAATTATCTAAAATAAATTTCTTAGCTTCATCCAATCCACCATCAAAAAATATTGCCGCAATAATAGCTTCAACCGCATCAGCTAAAATTGCCTCTTTATAATTATTTCCATGAATTTTTTCACTATTTCCAACTTTTATATAATCAAAAAGATTATGCTTTTTAGCAACTTGATATAAACTCTCTTCACATACCACCATTGCACGCAATTTAGTCAATTCACCTTCATTTAATTCAGTAAAATTATTATATAAAAACTCACTTGAAACAAACTCAAGTATACTATCACCTAAATACTCCAATTTTTCATTACTTTTAACATTATGCTCATTAGCATATGATGTATGTGTCAAAGCCTCTTCCAAATAAGCCTTATTTTTAAAATAATAACTTATACTATCCTCTATAGTCATGTAAAACTACCTCCAAAAGCATTATATAACATATTTAAAGCTTTTTCAATCTAGAGATTTCAGGAATTTCATATATTCTAAAATTCAAAAAAAATAGTAGTGAACTTAATCACTACTATTATATTAGTCTACTAAATTTTTAATATAATCAACTACATCGCCTACAGTTGCAACTTTTTCAGCATCACTGTCAGGAATTTCAATGTTAAATGTTTCTTCTAAATTCATTATTAAATCTACTATATCCAATGAATCTGCACCTAAATCATCAATAAATGATGATTCCATTGTAACATCTGACTCAGAAACACCTAAACATGTAACTACAGTCTCTTTTACTTTATCAAATATCTCTTCTTGATTCACTACGGTCACCTCCTATTTTTTCATATTGTTACAATAATACAATCATAAAAAATTGTCAAGTATTACTTTTAAAATACTTTGCAAAATCTATTGTTCAGCTAGAAATTGCTTAATTTCAGCCATTTTCATCTTATTTTCTTCCGATTCATAAATACTGGCTAATCGGTCAACTGCTTCATTTTTTACAAATTGTTCAGCTTGTTTTATTGTATATTTGAATAGTTTTTCATCACTACTACCATGTGCTTTCACAACAGGTTTATTAACACCCAAGAATAAAGCTCCACCATATTCCTTATAATCCATCGATTTTGCAAATTTATTCAATGCTGGTTTTGCAATTAAACCAGAAACCATTGTTAATGGATTTCTCTTAAAACTCTCTGTTAAAGATGTCTTAACAAACTTGCCCAAACCTTCAACAGTCTTTAAGAAAATATTGCCTGTAAACCCATCCGCAATTACAACATCAACATCACCTAAAAAAGCTTCCCTACCTTCAACATTTCCAATAAAATTAATATCCAATTCTTCTGAATATTTTTTCAATAATTGATAAGAACTTTTTATCAAATCATTTCCTTTTGTTTCTTCAGTACCAATGTTCAAAAGCCCTATTTTAGGCTTTTTAACGTTTAATGTGTTAGTCATATACAAACTAGCCATTTGAGCAAATTGAAGCAAATTTAATGGCTTACAATTAGTATTAGCACCACAATCCATTAAAACTAATCTTCCATGATATGCAGGCAAAATACCAGCTAAAGCCGGTCTATCAATACCTCTAATTCTACCAACTAATAAAGTAGCTCCTGTTAACAAAGCTCCTGAATTACCAGCAGAAATAAAAACATCACCTTCACCATTCTTCAACATGTTGAACCCAACAACCATTGAAGAATCTTTTTTATTTTTAATAGCCACTGTCGGAGTATCTTCCATATTAATTATTTCACTTGCATTTTTTATAGATAATCTATCCGAAATTTCACTTAAATCCTTGCCATAAAATTCTTTAATTTTAGCATTTAAAACATGTTCCTGTCCAATTAAACAAACTTCAGCAGAAACCTCATTTATAGCACTTACAGCACCTCTAATTACAGCATCAGGTGCATTATCCCCACCCATTGCATCTAATAAAATCTTCATATAAATCCTTTCAGTCCATTTTTTATATCATAATACTTGAATCATCTAAAGTCAACCTATAAGGTATTCATAACAAAAAAAGATGGCCGATAAAACGACCATCCCATAATATTATAAAATATTATTGTAATTCAACAGTTGCTCCTGCTTCTGTTAATTTAGCTTTCATATCTTCAGCTGCATCTTTAGCAACATCTTCTTTTAATGTTTTTGGTGCTCCATCAACTAAATCTTTAGCATCTTTTAATCCTAATCCTAATAAGTCTTTAACAACTTTGATTACTTGGATTTTGTTTGCTCCAGCTTCTTTTAATACAACATTGAAGCTGCTCTTTTCTTCAGCTGCACCTGCAGCTGCTCCAGCTGCAGGTGCAGCTGCTGCTACTGCAGAAACTCCAAATTCTTCTTCGATTGCTTTAACTAAGTCATTTAATTCAACAACTGTTAATTTTTTGATTTCTTCGATCATTTCATTGATTGCCATTTTTAAATCCTCCTATATTATATATTTTGTAAACTTGGCTGTTTACGATTATTTTTTATATTTAATATTAGCAGATTATTCTGCTCCTTCTTCTTTCTTAATTCTTACTTGATCAACTGCAACTGCAAGTTTTGTAATGATTCCAAGTAATGAACCAGCAAGTTTTGATAGTAATTCTTCTTTTGATGGTAATTGTGCTAAAACTAATAAATCGTCAGCAGAAATTACTTTACCATCAATCATACCACCTTTAATTTTATAATTTTCATGTGTTTTTGAAAATTTGTAAACAATTTTTAATGGTGTTAGATAATCTTCTTCAGATGTGATGATAGCTGATGTTCCAACTAAAATTTCATCCAAACCAGCTTCTCCATTTTCATTTAATGCTCTTTTAATAATATTGTTTTTCTTAACTGTTTTTAAAGCACCAGCTTCTCTTAAATCTTTTCTTAAAACTGTATCATCAGCAACGTTTGTTCCAATGAATTCAACTAATAAAACTAATTTAGAAGCTTTGATTCTTTCAGCTAATTCTTTAACGCTTTGTTCTTTTGCTGCTATAGCTGCTTTACTTGCCATTAATAATTCACCTCCTATTTTTTTATCACAAAGTAATATAATAAACATTCCTATATGCAACTTTGCAATACATATAAAAAATTCAATTTGTAGACCGCGAGGCAAACAAATTGAATTCATTCTCATCATTTACCTCGGTAAGACTTACTAACTGCTTACTATCTATGGTCACATAAATTATTTATTATTAATATACAAACCAGGTCCCATACTTGGAGCGATTGATACACTTCTAATATATTGACCTTTAGCTGCTACTGGCTTAGCTTTGATAATAGCTTCCATAATAACATTATAGTTTTCAACTAATTTTTCAGCACCAAATGATACTTTACCAAATCCTAAGTGGACAATATTGTTTTTATCCAATCTGTATTCAACTTTACCTGATTTAATATCATTAATAGCTTTTGTTACGTCCATTGTTACTGTTCCAGATTTAGGGTTTGGCATTAAACCTTTTGGTCCTAATACTTTACCTAATCTACCAACAACACCCATCATATCAGGTGTTGCAACAACAACATCATAATCAAACCATCCATCATTTTGGATTTTTGGAATTAATTCTTCAGCACCAACAAAATCAGCTCCTGCTTTTTCAGCTTCTTCTGCTTTTGGTCCTTTAGCGAAAACTAAAACCTTTAAATTTTTACCTGTACCATTTGGAAGTACTACTGTACCTCTAACTTGTTGATCAGCATGTGTAGAATCAACACCTAATTTAACGTGTAATTCAACAGTTTGATCAAACTTTGGTTGTGGCATTTTTTCAATAACTTCAATAGCTTCTTTTACATCATATAATTTTGATGAATCAACAAGCTTTGCACTTTCAAGATATCTCTTGCCTCTCTTCATTTTTACCTCCTTTGGTTTTTACGAAACTTTAAGTTTCTCCCAATTTTAAATTAATCTACGATTGTAACACCCATTGAACGAGCTGTTCCACATACCATGCTCATAGCTGTTTCTAATGAAGCAGCATTTAAGTCAGGCATTTTTGCTTTAGCAATTTCCTCAACTTGAGCTTTAGTAAGTTTTGCAACTTTTTCTGAGTTTGGCTTACTTGAACCTTTTTGAATATTAGCTGCTTTTTTAATTAATACAGCCATAGGTGGTTCTTTAGTAATAAAATCGAAAGATTTATCTTTATGAACTGTAATAACAACTGGAATAATTAAACCAGCTTGTTTTGCTGTTCTATCATTAAATTGCTTTACGAAATCCATGATGTTAACACCTGAACCACCTAAAGCTGGACCAACTGGTGGAGCTGGTGTTGCCTTTCCTGCTGGAATTTGTAATTTAATGATTATTTCTTTTTGTTCTTCCTTTGCCATGTTTGCGCACCTCCTTTAGTTTGTATAATAAATAATTTATATAAAAAGCTAGAAATTCAGCTTTTATTAACACAATTAATCTGCTATTTTTTCAACTTCAGTAAAATCAACATCTACCGGTGTTTCTCTTCCAAACATTGAAATCATAACTTTAACTTTATGTTTCTCTTTATTAATACTAATTACTGTACCAGTAAAATTCTCAAATGGTCCTGTTATAACCCTAATTTGATCATTTACTTCATAATTAATATTAAATGATTGAATATCAAATCCCATCTTTCTTATTTCACTATC
>JABCOX020000091.1 GCA_013333395.2 Clostridiales bacterium
AAGATACTCTTTTTCCCACGATTGTGGGTTTTTTCTTTTTTTATATTGACATATATGGAAAAATATTATATTATAATATAGCGTTAAAGAAATATGACCTTTTAAAGCGATTCCCCGGTTGGTTTTGAAGGTTTCATATAGATAATTTTTATAGATAATGAAATGGAGGATATATTACCATGAATAATGCTACTTATAGTGTTAAGAAAAATGAAATTAATAGAAAATGGTATATTATTGATGCTGCAAACAAACCTTTAGGTAGAGTTGCTTCAGAAGCTGCAAAATTATTAAGAGGAAAACATAAACCAACTTTTACACCTAATATGGATTGCGGTGATTATGTAATAATTTTAAATTGTAAAGAAGCTGTATTAACAGGTCATAAATTAAATCAAAAAGTATATACAAGATTTACAGGATATATTGGAAACATGAAGAAAGTTTTAGCTAAGGATATGATGGCTAAAAGACCAACAAATGCTATGATGATTGCTGTAAAAGGTATGTTACCACACAACAGTCTTGGTAGACAAATGTTAAAAAAATTAAGAGTATATGAAGGTAATGAACATGAAAATATGGCTCAAAAACCTGAAGTATGGAAATTTTAGTAGGAGGATCATAGATAATGGCTAAATCTAAAGCAGTTGAATATTTAGGAACAGGTAGAAGAAAAAGTTCTATCGCTAGAGTAAGATTAACTGAAGGAAATGGAAAATTCATTGTTAATGGAAAAACATTGGAAGAATATTTTGGTGTTGAAACATTAAGAGTTATCGCTAAACAACCATTAACAGTTACAGATACTGTATCAAAGTATGATGTTAGAGTTAAAGTTGTTGGTGGTGGATTATCAGGACAAGCTGGTGCAGTTCGTCATGGTATCGCTAGAGCTTTAAATGTTGCTAATGAAGAAGAATTCAGACCATCATTAAAATCTAACGGTTTCTTAACAAGAGATTCAAGAAGAAAAGAAAGAAAGAAATATGGATTGAAAAAAGCTCGTAAAGCTCCTCAATTCAGCAAGAGATAATATATTTTTAAACTCGCTATTGTGGCGAGTTTTTTTATTGTGAAATTTTATAAAAAGTGCTATAATTGCATTATAGGAGGTTAATTATGAGAGAATTAGGATTAAATAGTGGAATTTTAATTGGAATTGTTATTGTATGGATTTTATTAATTTCAATTAAGCAAGTTGATGAATATCAAAGAGGAATTTTATTTTCATTTGGTAAGTTTGCAAGAATTTTAAAACCGGGTTGGCATCTTGTATTGCCTATAGTTAATAGGGTTGTAAAGGTTGACATTAGAACAAAGACAGTTGATGTTCCAGAACAAGAAGCTATTACAAGGGATAATGTTTCAATTAGAATTAATGCAGTTTTGTATTATAAAATTTTTGATGCATCTAAGGCTGTAATTTCTGTTGAAAATTATAATTATGCAGTTAGTCAATTGGCTCAAACAACAATGAGAAATATTGTTGGATCTGTTACACTTGATGAATTATTATCTGAAAGGGATAAGCTTAGTACACAAATTTGTCAAATAGTTGATGAAGCAACTGATCCTTGGGGAATTAAAGTTGAAAATGTGGAACTTAAAGATATTGCTTTACCAGAAGAATTGAAGAGAGTTATTTCAAAAGTGGCTGAAGCAGAAAGAGAAAAACAAGCTGTTATTACTAAATCAAAGGGTGAAGTTGAAGCTTCTGAAAATCTAGCTAAAGCTGCAACAATTATGGGAAGTATTCCTGGTGCATTACATTTAAGAACTTTGGCTACATTAAATGATTTGAGTAGTGATCAATCTAATACAGTTATTTTTGCTTTACCTGTTGAAGCTTTGGAAGCTATGAAAGGTTTATCTAATATAGGTAAAAAATAATTAGTATAATTTAATTAATATAGGGGATATTCATTATATGGTGAATATCTCTTTTATTATATAAATAGTGGTTGTTAAATAATTTATTGTTGTGGTATAATAGAACATAAGTTTTGTTAAGGAGATATATCATGATTGGATTTTTAAGAGGAACTATTGAGTTTAAGGCTAATAATTATATTTTGATAGATGTTAGTGGTGTTGGTTATAAAGTATTTATGCCTGCTGAGAGTATTAAAAATTTAGAAATGAATTCTAGTATTAAGATTTTTACATATACAAGGGTCTCACAGGATGATATTAGTTTGTTTGGTTTTTTGACTAATGAGGAATTAATGACTTTTGAATTATTAATTAGTGTTGGTGGAATTGGAGCGAAATCTGCTGTAAATATTTTATCAAATATAGAGCCTACTGAATTTGCTATAGCTGTTATTACTGATGATGTTGCTACATTGAAAAAGTTACCTGGAATTGGTCCGAAGACTGCACAAAGAATCATTTTAGAACTTAAGGATAAGATTAAAACAGAGAATGCTGTAATTGCTACTGAAACTGTGGTAGTTAAGCATAAATTTAATCAAAATGAACTTGATGCCATGGATGCTCTTCAAGTTCTTGGATTCAATAGGAAGAATATTGAGAACATTATGGAAGGTTATGAGTCAACTGGAAAGAGTGTTGAAGATATTATTAGAGAGCAATTAATTAAGCTTAGTAAATAGGAGGGATTTAATTGGATTTTAGTGAACCATTATCATATCGTATGATGCCTACAAATCTTGATGAGTATGTGGGACAGGAACATATTTTAGCTAAAGATAAAATTTTGTATAGAACTATTAAAGCTGATAGATTATCTAGTATTATTTTATGGGGACCTCCTGGATGTGGTAAAACTTCACTTGCAAAGGTTATTAGTAATACTACGAAATATAAATTTGTAAAATTAAATGCGGTTACTGCAGGTGTTAGTGATATTAAACATGCGATTGAAGATAGCAATGTGAGTATGTTTAATATGAGTGGAAAAGTGGTGCTTTTTATTGATGAAATTCATAGGTTTAATAAATTGCAACAGGATGCATTGTTACCATATGTTGAAAATGGAAAAGTAATATTAATTGGTGCGACTACTGAAAATCCATATTTTGAAGTTAATAAGGCTTTGATTTCAAGGAGTATGGTTTTTCAATTACATCAATTATCAAATGAAAATGTTTTTACTGTTTTAAAAAGAGCTATTGTTTCTGAAAAAGGCCTTGCTAGTTTTAATATTGAAATTAGTGATGGAACATTGAAAAAGATTGCTGCTAGTTCTAATGGTGATGTAAGGACTGCTTTAAATGCTTTGGAAATTGCAGTTTTAACTACTGCTCCTAATGTAACTGGAATTATTAAAATAACTGATGAAATTGCTAAAGAATGTGTTGTTGATAATAAGATTATGTTTGATAAGGATGGAGATTCTCATTATGATAATATAAGTGCTTTTATAAAATCAATGAGGGGAAGTGATCCAGACGCGGCAGTGTTTTATTTGGCAAGGGCTATTTATGCTGGTGAGGATCCAGTATTTTTGGCTAGAAGAATTTGTATATTGGCTGCAGAAGATGTGGGTATGGCTGACCCAATGGCTCTGGTAGTTGCTAATTCGGCTCTTCAAGTGGTTAAGGCGATAGGGATGCCTGAAGGTCGAATTGTACTTTCTGAAGCAGCGATATATATGGCCAATGCTCCTAAATCAAATGCTAGTTATAATGCAATTAATAGTGCACTTAGTGATGTGGAAAATGTTGATACAGGAATTATACCAATGCATATTAGAAATGCTCCTGCTAAAGGAATGGAGATGGAAGGGTATCATGTGGGGTATAAATATCCGCATGATTATCATAATCATTTAGTTGATCAACAATATTTGCCTGATAAAATTAAGGATGTTAAATATTATTTTCCAGATGAAAATTGTATCAATAGTTTTAAAGATGAAGTTAAAAATAAAAATTCCCAAGATAATTAATATCTTGGGAATTTTTTTAGTTGTTATTTTCATTATTTGTATTTTGTTTACCGTCTTTTAACATTTCTGTCATTGCACCTAAACCTGCAAGAGGTTTTGTTGCTTCGAAAGGTATAAATACTTTATTTGCTTCACCATTTGCAACATTTGCTAATGTTTCAAGTGATTTTAATTGAATTACTTTATCTGTAGGGTTTGCTTCTACCATTGCACCATATACTAGTTTTACTTCTTCTGCTTTTGCTGCTGCTACTTTTTTGATTGCTTCGGCTTCACCGTTTGCTTTTCTAATTTGAGCTTCTCTATCAGCATCTGCATGTAGGATTGCTGCTTCTTTTTCACCTTGTGCTTTAAGAATTGCTGCTTGTCTTTCACCTTCGGCTTGAAGGATTGAGGCTCTTTTAGTTCTTTCAGCATTTATTTGTTTTTCCATGGCTTCTTTAATATCTGGTGGTGGAGTAATATCTTGAACTTCGATTCTATCTATTGAACAACCCCATTTTGTTGTTGCTTCATCTAACATTGATTGTAATTTTCCATTGATTGTGTCTCTTGAAGCGAATGTTGCTTCTAAGTCCATTTTTCCAACAATGTCTCTGATTGATGTTACTGATAAATATTCAATACCATTTTTTAAGTTTTGAATTTCATATACAGCTTTTGCTGGATCTTTAATTTTATAGAAAACAACTGTATTAATTGTAATTGTAACATTGTCTTTTGTTATTACTTCTTGTGGAGCAATATCCAATGTTTGTTGTTTTAAACTTACAATACTTCTTACGTGGTCTACAAATGGAATAATTATTGTTAAACCTGCGTCTGCAACTTTATGGAATTTACCCAATCTTTCAATGATATATACTTCAGATTGTCTAACTATTTTAACACTTGTAAATAAAAATAATAAAATAATTCCTATGATGATAATAGCTGGTATCATAATTCCCTCCTAATTTCGTTATATGTATATATTATAGCATATATTGTGTAAAAAATAAATACATAATGTTGCAAAAGATGTTGGCGTAACTTATAATATGATATGTTTTGGAGGAGATATGAATAAAAAGAGAGTAATATTTTTTATAATGATGATCGCTATGATGATGCTGATTTTCTTCTTTTCTAGCCAGAATGGGGAAGAGTCGTCTGCGATGAGTAGTGGGGTTTTTCTGAAATTAAAAGAAAACTTTAATGTGAACATTGATATTGGAGTGATTCGAAAACTTGCTCATTTAACAGAGTATTTGTTTTTAGGAGTTAGCGTTACATTATATGTAGGAACTTTTAAAAATAGTGATGAAAAATCAATGGCAATTGCTACAGCAATATGTGTTTTATACGCAGTTAGTGATGAATTTCATCAATATTTTATTGCTAATAGAGATGGTAGATTTGGCGATGTATTGATTGATTCGACAGGAGCGATGCTTGGAATCGCAATTACTATGTTAATATTGTTGATTATGAGAAGAAAAAATGACAAAAAGATTACAATTTGACATTTGAATTAAGAATGAAGGTAATGTTTTTTATTCAATTGATATTAAACGAAAAATATTATAAAATTCATTAGAAATGATATTTTAGGAGGATTGGACCATGGCATCTACAATGAATCCATTGGAGAGAAAAGCGAGAGCATCATTTATAAAAGGATTTTTTATTGCATTATTAATAGGAATATTGATAGTAGCGTTTTTAGCCTTGCAATTATTTAATAAAATAACTGAAGAAAAGAAAAGAGTTGCTTCTCAAAAAACTGTTTTAGTTTTAAAGAAAAATGTTACATCTGGAGAATTGTTAACAAGTAATATGTTTACAACTTTAAAAGTTGATGCGGAGATGGCACCAACTGGTTCTGTTGATTCTGTATCAAAATTTAATAGATTTATGGTTGCTGATTTAAATGGAAATGAAATTACAACATTGGCGGATGGAACAAAAGTTATAACAGTTAATGGACAACAATATCCTTTAACAAAAGATGCAAATGGTGATTATACTTATGCATTGAACGGACAATCAGTAAAAGTTGCTTTTGGAGAATCTACATTTGTTGCTAAAATTTCTTTAGGAAAGGGTACACCAATTATACCTGATATGGTTACTGTAATTAGTGAACAAGCTACTAATGATTTAAGAGAGCAAGAGTATAATATGATTGCTTTACCATCTGATTTGAAAACTGATGATACAGTTGATGTTAGATTAAGACTACCAAATGGTGCGGATTACGTTGTTTTATCTAAGAAAAAGGTTAAAGTACCGGAAGCTGGTGGAAATCAATCTTACTCAACAGTTTCTTTAAACTTAAATGAGACAGAAATTTTATTAATGAGTGCTGCAATTATAGATTATTATAAAATTCAAGGTAGTAAGATTTATATAAATAAATATACTGATCCAGGATTACAAAAAGCTTCAATGCTTACATATATTCCATCTGAAGATGCGTTGAGAGTAATTAATAAAGATCCAAACCAATTAGCTAAAGCTAAAGCTGCATTAGTTGAATTATATCAAACAAGTTCTGAGTTTAGAAAACAAATTGATGGTTCATATGCTGGTACGGATCAAACAACACTTAATGGACAAGTATCTGCTGGTACTACATCTGAAGTTAATACTCAAATTAATTTAAGAAAACAAATAATGGACGGAAAATAAAAGTAAATGGTTTATAGGTTCCATTCAAAAACCTAAATATTTTTAAATAGGAAGTTAATTTGGAACAAATAGGATTTTTAGGGGCTTACGATAAAAAAGATTTGTTAATTAATGTGGCAACAGTTCTTACTAATGCTGGTAAATCTGTTTTAATTGTGGATGCAACATCTGTTCAAAGGATGAGATATGTTGTTCCAAATATTAGTACAAATCAAAGTTTTTCATATGTTAGTGAATATTCAAAGATTGATGTTGCTTTAGGATTTATGACTTTAAATGATATTGCACAATATTTAAAAAGGAATTTGAATTATGATTATATTTTAATTGATTCTGATAATCCACAAACAATGAATTCATTTGGGATTCAAGTTATGAAAAAAATATTTTTTGTAACTTCATATGAACAATATGATATGTTAAAGGGTGCTGAACTTTTAAGATTTGTTCAGATGCCTATTGAAGTTGTAAAAGTTATTTCTACAACTAATATGAATGATGCGGAAGATAAATTACTAAATTCAAAAGTTTCAAACTCTAATATTAAATGGAGTAATAGTAGAATTGAATTTAGTGATTTAGATGTTGATAGAAGAGCTATTTTGAAGAATCAATTTAGCAAGCAAATTACGTTTAAATCTTTTTCTAAAGATTATAAACAATGGTTAGAATATTTAGTTAATATAATTGCTGATAGTACAATTGATACTAATAGAATTATAAAGAGAATATAGGAAGGACATTATAATGCCAATTATTAGTTTTGTTAATAGAGACATTAGAGAAACTGGTCAGAGTTTATCAGTTGCAGCCGTTGCGGCTGTAATGGCAATTGAACACAATTATAGAGTTATTGCAATATCTACTGATTTTAATGATAAAACTTTAGAAAATTGTTTCTATAACTCAAAACAGACTTCAGTTACATCTTTTTTGAAAAATACTATTACAACTGATATTTCAAATGGTGCGGAAGGTTTGATTAGAGCTTTTGCTAGTAATAGAGCATCTGCTGATATGATTAAAAGTTATACTAAGCCAATTTTAAAGGATCGTTTGGATGTTTTACCTGGATTAAAGACAACTGATTATAAAACATTTGTTAATATGGCAAATTACTTTTCTCAAATTGCGGATGTGGCGAATGCTTTTTATGATATGGTAATTGTAGATGTTTCACAGGAAATTCCTAGTGATGTTCAAATGAGAATTTTAAATATTTCGGATTTAGTTTTAGTTGGAGTTAATCAATCGTTATCTGCGATTAATAACTTTTTAAAATTGAAGACTACTGAACCTTTTTTTCAAAAAAGTAATGTTGTTATAGAAATAGGTAAGTATAACCCATATTCAAAATATAGTGCTAAAAATATAGGAAGAATTTTGAGAGAAAAAAATATTCCATGGACAGTACCATATAATATTAATTTTTCGGATCATGCTTCTGAAGGAAAGATTATTGATTATTTACTTGGAGCGAAAATGCTTAATGATCCGAATAATCAAGATTATAGTTTTTATACATCAGTAGGGAGTGTTGTAGACGCTATTGATTATAAATTAAAAGAGTTGCAATATCTAAAATAGGAAGGAGTTAATGTATGCCTTTAAATATTATAATTTCGATTGTAATAATTGCAGTTGTAGTTGCTCTAATTTATAAAAAGTTAAAAAGTAATCAAAATGCTAAAGTTGTTGAAGATGTCGTAATAGATGATAAAACATACACTTTAGAAAAAATGATTGATTATATAAAGAGAAAGATGGATGAAATTACTAAGGTCAATTTGTATGACTTGGGACTTTCTGAAGAAGAGCTAAAGAGAAGAAAAAATAAAAAGTACGAATTGAAGAAGGCTTTAAAGGGATGTACTTATGGTGATGTTAATGATAAAAAGTATGTTAAACAATTAATATATGATTTGTTATTAAATGATTATGGTGTTGATGAAACAAATATATCAAAAGCAATTCCTTTTGATATTGCTTCATTGTTAACTCCTCAAGATAAGTTTGATATTATTATTTATATGTATAAAAAAGAATTTGGATATGAAGCTATGTCTAAATTAATTAAAAAATATAAATTAGCTGAACTTAAATATACTGCAGGTGATGCAAAACCATCATATGTTATTTTACCAGAAGAAATTTCTGCAATTTATGCAAGAGAAAATTTCATGTTATCACTTGAAGATAAATTAATGGTTGTTGTTCAAAGAATTTATCAACAATATAAAGGCTATAGCTCAATTGATGAAATTAGAGATATGAATATTGATGGTATATCTGGAGGTATTTCTGGTTTGCCTGAGAGTTTTTTGAGTCAGGCAGCTCAAACTGATGCAAATGTTGTTAATAATGTTTTGGATCACAAAATTCCAAGAGCTTGTGACAGTATTTGGATCATGTTCTCTGGTAAATCAATTCGTTTAGCATTCTTATCTTTTGGTAGTGAATCTGAACTTAAGAGAGTATGTCAAAATATATATAAATACAATAACCCTGGTCAGTTATCTGATACGAATGGTTATAAAATTAATGAAATGAAGGATGGTTCTCGTGTTGTTGTTGTTAGACCAACATTCTCAGAAACATGGGGATTCTTTATTAGAAAGTTCGACGTTCAAAGAGCGAGTCTTGAACAATTAATTAAAGATGAAGGTAAAGAAGAAGCTATCGATTTAATGAAGTATATTGTTAAAGGTGCTAGAATTATTGCTCTAACTGGTGAGCAGGGTACTGGTAAAACAACTATGCTTATGGCTATGATTGAAAATATTTATGAAACATTAAATATCCGTGTTCAGGAAACTGCATTCGAGCTTCACTTAAGAAAAATTTATCCTACAAGAAATATTTTATCTTTTAGAGAAACAGAAACAGTATCTGGACAAGAGGGTCTTGATGTTCAGAAAAAGACTGACGGTAGTGTTAACATCATTGGTGAGGTTGCAACTGACCCGGTTGCATCTTGGATGATTCAGGCTGCGCAAGTTGCTTCTAAGTTTACTTTATTTACTCACCACGCTAAGACTTTTCCTGACTTAGTAACAGCGCTTCGTAACTCAATGCTTAGAACTGGTGTTTTCAAAAATGAACTTGTTGCTGAAGAGCAAGTTGTTTCAGTTCTTAATTTTAATGTGCATTTGGTTAAGGATTTTAGGGGTAATCGTTATATTCAAAGGGTTACGGAATGTATACCTGTTATTGATAAAAATGATTATAATTATAATAGTAGAAATGAAACTACATTAGAAGGTAAATTTGATACTTTTATTGAGAACTCTACAAAATATTTTGCTAAAGAAACAAATAAAGAGTTGTATAAATATCAAAATATTATGGAATACCAAGATGGTAAATTTGTTTTAACTAATAAAATTACAGATAAAAATATTGGTGAAATGATTATAAATATGGATGAGCAGGATTCTGCTGCATTTAGAGAATTTGTTAAAGTTCATTGGAATTGTGTATTTAATGAGAGAGGCGAGAGATTGGCTTAATATGATTATGGGAGGTGTGGCTTTTGGAATCTAATATTCTTTATATTATAATGGGAATTACATTGGGTTTACTTGCGATTATTGTAGTAGCTTATTTAAAGCTTCGCAAGAAAATGCAAAATTCTGATGTTAAGAGAATTAACAGTTTAATAAATGATACTAAAGAGAAAAGATATTCATTGGATGTTTTTTATCAAAAGTTATATATTAAATTTCAAAAGGCTCCTTTTATAAAAAGATATTTATATAAAATCAGAAGAAGACTTGAAATTAATAATCTTGATGATGAATATTTAACAAGAATGCAAACAGCCAAAATTATTTTTAGAGCTGTGATTCTTGTAACTTTATTAACAATTGGTGTGGTAGTTGTTACTCACAACAATTTATTGTTAATGGGGATTATTTTAATTTTTGAATTATTTATTATTGATACATTGACTGATAGTATGGTTGATAAAATTGATAATAATTTATTGTTGCAACAAATTGATTTTTTTGCTGCTTTAAGACATTCATATCATGAAACTAACATGGTTGGTGAAGCAATTTATGTTACAGCTCAAGATACTGATGCTGTTGAAGTTTCAAGACAGGCGGAAAAAATATTTGAGATTTTAAACTCTTCTGATCCAGAAACAGAACTTGAGAAATATTATGATGTTGCTCCAAATAATTATTTAAAGGAGTTTGCGGGAATTTCATTTTTAACTCAGGAGTTTGGTGATAGAAAAGTAAATGGTGAATCATTGTATTTGAAGAATCTTGAAAATATTACTCAAGAAATGCAACTTGAAATTTTAAAAAGGGATAAACTTGATTATACATTTAAGAGTATTTCTGTTATTTCTATTGTTCCTGTATTATTTTTGGAACCACTTAAAAATTGGGCTACAAATAATTTTGGATTTACTGTTGCGTTTTATGAGGGTAAGAGTGGTATGCTTGTTCAACTTGGAGTAATTTTACTTACCATTATTTCTTATATAATGATTCGCAAATTGAAGGATAATGGTTCAGTAAAAAGAGTTGAAGATACTCAAAATCCATGGCAGGAAAAATTATATAAGAATAAGTTAATAAAAAAAGTTGTTGACATGTTTATGCCAAAACAGCATACTGCGCAAGAAAGAAAAGAAAAAAGATTGTTGCAGGATGCAGCGTCTAAACAGAAGTTGCATTGGCTTTATGTTTCAAGACTTGCGATGTCAATACTTGCTTTTATAGGTGCTATTATTACTATAATTGCATTACATGCAATTCAAGTTAATTTTCAGTATACAAACCCTACATCGGATTATGATTTAATAGGTACGGCGGAAGGCGGTGAGCTTAAAAAAGCTAAAGCTACAACTGAAAGACAAAATAAGGTTCTTGATAAATTGAAAGGACCTGGAAAAACTGTTGATGATAAAGAAATTAAAAAGGTCATGTCAAAAATTAAGGATTATGATGATAAATCGGATACAGATATTAAAAAAGAGATAAAGCAAATTAAGAAAAAACTTAATATTATTAATAAAGAATATATTTCATGGGTTGAAATTTTAATTGCTTTTGTTGTTGGATATCTTGGATATATGGCTCCATACTTAATTATTAAATTTCAAGTTAAATTAAGAATTATGGAGATGGAAGATGAAGTAATGCAGTATCAAGTTATTATATTGATGCTTATGAGACTTGAGAGAGTCGATGTTGAAATGATTTTGGAATGGCTTGATAGATATGCTGATATATTTAAAGAGCAAATTAGTAAGTGTTTGAATAACTATGAATCAGGTGCATATGAAGCACTTGAAGAGATGAAAGAAGAAGTTACTTATCAAGAATTTATAAGAATTATTGAAAGTTTACAATCTGCAGTTGAAAAAGTTCCTATTAAAGAAGCTTTTGAGGAACTTGAATCTGATAGAGATTATTATAGGGATAAGAGAAAAGAAACTAATGCAAGATTGATTGATAAAAAAGGTAGAATAGGTAAAGCCGTAGGATTTGCACCAATGGTTGTAATGTTTGTTGGATATTTAATATTCCCATTGATGTATATTGGTATGACAAGTATGTCAAGTGTATTCACTTCTTTACAAGAATAGTTTTGAAAGGATATTGTTTTGGAAAATTCAAGTTTAGCATTAAAAATTGCTGGTGGAGTTTTAATTTCGATGCTTATTATTTCTTTAGTTGTTGTGTCTTGGAGTAGATTTTCTAAGGTTCAAAAAGAGAAAGTAAAAGCTGATGAAATTAAATCAATTAGTGATTTTAACAAAGAGTTTGAATCATATAATAAAGATATTGTTAGGGGATATGAATTAGTGTCATTAGCAAATTTAGCAAATGATACTAATAAGAAATATTCTGAAGTAGAGGGTTTTAAAAAATTTAATGTATATATTTCTATGAAAAGTTCTGATGCCGCATTATCATCAAGAGGAAGTGGTGCTGAAATAAGATACAATAATAGAAAATATTTTGATTTTACTGATTTTGCTAATAATATTTGGTCACTGATTATCTAATGGTGACAAAAAGGCTATAAAAGACTTGTATTTTAGATGTGTTGATGTTAAATATGATAAAAGTTCTGGAAGAATTATTACTTTATATTTTAATGAAATAACAAAAGTGGAAAATTAGTTTCTGGAGGATTAAATGGAAAATACATCAAAAGCTTTGATAATGGCTGGAGAAACTTTGATTGCAATATTAGTAATTGGATTATTTGTTACAATTAATACTTTATTTGGCAGATTTTCTAAGAATATTAATAAACAATTAGAAGCATCAAATATTTCGGTTAAAAATGCAGTTTTTATGGGATATGAAGGTAGAGTTAATATTTTAGTTACTGAAGTAGCTTCTATTATTAATTATGCTAAAAAATTAAATGATGACAATGGTTTAAAAAATACTGAGGGAAAATTAACCTACCAGATTTATAATTCACCCGGTTTTGTTAAAGTTTATATAAATGGTATTGATTATTTTGCACAATATATTAATTCTAATAAATATTCTGATTCTGCGCTATTTAAGGAAGATTTAAATAGGTATATGCAGGATAATAATACTAGAATATATATGGTTGGTGCTACAATTACTGGATTTGCAGAGAAAAATGTTAATGGAAAAACAGAGCATGTTGTTTATAAGAGATTGATTCCAAATTCTGTTTTGATTCATAAAGATACAGCTTTAGTCAATGGAATAAAGATTGAAACTGTTCCAGATAATTTATTGGATAGATATAATTTTAAAACACTTAATGATTTTAATAATTTTGAAGTACATTAGTAAGAAACGAATTTGAATTCGTTTCTTTTTTTATATGAAAAGTGATTTAAAAAATATAAATTTTTGTTTAGTATAAAGATTTTGCAATAATAATGAAAAAATTAAAAGTATTGTTTATTTTTATAAATTATGTTATAATATTTTTAGTAATTTTTTTATATTCAAAGGAGGAAGAGATGGAGAATTCATCAAAAGCGTTAATTATTGCAGGTGCTATTTTAATTTCTATTTTAATAATTGGTTTGGGTGTTACAATATTTCAAAATGCTCAAAAAGTAATTAAAGGATCAGGAAATGTAGATTCACAAGCTGCTATGGCTAATAATGAAAAATATCAAGAGTTTATAGGAGATAATGCTACAGCATCTGATGTTAAACAATTGATTTCAATTGTTAATACAAACAATTTAACAGCAAGAACAAAGGGAGAAAATACAGTTGTTGGTATCGTATTAGATGGTGCTGCACAACCAAATTTATCAGCTGTTAAAATTTTAAATGGAAAAACATATACAGTAAAATTAGATAATACAAAACAAAGTGATGATCCAATTGAAGATTCATTTGGTGAAACAGATGCTTCATATTATAGAAACGGTTATATAAGAGTTATCGTTATTAAGACAAACTCAAAATAATTTTATACAAGTAGGAGATATGGATGAGCGAGAATGCATCTGATGCTTTAAAAATGGCAAGTGCTATTTTACTATTTGTAATGGCTTTAAGTTTAGCTATATTTTCTTTTTCAAGAGTTCAAAGCATTTCTAAGAAAACAATGAGTAAACTTGATAGTGGAAGAACTTTTTATGATATTGATAATATAGAATATAATGGAAGAAAGCTTAATATTACTTCAAATAAAATTGTTGGAGTGGATACGGTAATTCCTATGATGTATTCTTATTATGATGAAGGAGTTACAATTTTATTTTATTCTGGAAGAATGAATGATGAAGGTAAAATTTATGATATGAAGCCATTGCCTTTGTATGCAACGGAGGCACTTGATAGTAAATTGCAGAATTCAAATTTGATTGATGGAAATAGATATGTTTATGGATTGGATTTGGATGATGAAATGGCAAGACAGGAGCCTTGGAGTCATAATAGGCAGTTTGCAATGAATTTTATTAGAGATATTGTAAATGGGTTGCATATTAATATTAATGATGATGCAATGCAGAAATATTCAATGTCAAGGATTGTTTTAAAACATCCTGAATTAAATAAAAGATTTAATAATAATACTATGATTATTGGTGCAGCATATAATAGTGCATCATTGTCTGGAGCATATTATACATTAAATACATCATTGGTCGATTCTAAAGCAAGATTTGTAGAAAGAATTGGACAATATAATTATTCAGCAACAGTTGTTGCTACAAATACAATTTATAGTGATGCTGCCGTAAGTGGTAGTGATATAAATTATGGTGAATATAGGGGAGCTGCTTTAAGTGGTTCTGTTGATAAGTTTACTGATGAAAATAATCGTGTTGTAGGATTTTTAGAGAATACTAAGGATAAAACAAAAAGGATTGTTCAATACATTTATATTAGAGAATAAAATATTTTAAATAAGGAGGACTATATGAACGATACATTAATGACAGTTGGAGCTATATTTTTAGCAGCAGTTTTAATGTTCATTTTTCCACTAATGTCAACAGCTGATAGAACTGATGATGTTTCACAACAAGTTGTTAAAGCTAAAACACAGGAGTTTGTTGATAATATTAGATCTACTGGAAAAATTACAAGTGATAAATATGATAGTTTTGTAAAAGCAGTTGGAGCTACAGGAAATTCTTATAATGTTGACATGCAAGTACAAGTATTGGATGAATCAGCATCTAAAAAGACAACAACAGCAGCTTCAACAAAAGTTGGGGAAAATTATTATTATAAAGAATATAATGATCAAATCCAAGGGGCTTTAGGTCAAAGCGGAGTATATAGATTAAAACAGGGTGATATGGTTTCTGTAGAAGTTAAAAATACAAATAAAACAATTTCACAAGTTTTAAAGAACTTCATGTACAAAGTTACAGGTAAGGGGAATGCTAGTATAACTGCGCAATCTTCTGGAATTGTTAATGTCAATGGTTAATTAAATTGATTTTAAATTGATATAAGCTACATTTCAGTAGCTTATATTTTTTTATATTAATTTTAGTATAAAAAATTGAAAGGATTTTATAATGAGTAATAAAAAGAGCTTATCATTTATCAATATTTTTTTGATTTTGTTGATTATTTCAATTTCAGGTGTAATATATTATTCAATATATTATAAGGGGAGTGAGCCTACTAATTTTGAAATGGTTAATGTTGAATCAACTGATGAATATAAAGTATATTATTATAATCAAATTAGTGATGGTGCTAAAATTATGTATTCTACGATTTTGAGTAATATCGAGGCTTTTAAATCTTCAAATGTAGAAATAAAATTTCCTAATGATGATAAAATTAAAGATAAGGATTTTCAAACTGCTTGGGATGCAATAATGCTTGATAGACCGGAATATTTTTTCTTGGATGCAAGAAATATTACATTAATTACGAGAAAAACTACTTTTGTTAATTTAAATAGAATTCAATATTCGGTAGCTCCTTCTAAAAGGGATATTAATGGAGAGTATTCACCTTATTTTTCAAGAGTGTTTGGTAGTGAAGAAGAAATTAATTTGGCCGCTAGACAGATTAAGAGTGAGGCAGATAAAATAATC
>JABCOX020000092.1 GCA_013333395.2 Clostridiales bacterium
AGGAAATACCCGTACCCATCCCGAACACGGAAGTCAAGCTCAAATGTGCCGACAATACTCGAGGGTTCCCCTCCTGGAAGATAGGTTGTTGCCAGGTTTTTTTATTTTATAGAGTATGTATAAATTAGTTTTATAATTAATTTATGCATACTTTTTTTCTACTTCAAAAAGACACAATCTTTTGATATAATCAAGAAAATAAGAAAATGAGGAATATATGGAATATAAAATAATACAAACAAATGATTTTTCATATTTAACATTTACTTCATTAGAAAAATATAATGTTGTAAATGCAATAATATTAAGAGAAAATATGGGATTTAGTAGAAATTTAGAACCACATAAAAGAGATAAATCAATAGATAAAATAAAAGCAGCTTTCAATATTAAAGAAATAGTTCAACCACATCAAAATCATACGGATATAAGCACTACAATAGCAAGTATAAATAGTGTAGAATATTCTGATGCAGTAATATTAGAACAACGAAATATAGCAACAATAATAGCGACGGCTGACTGTATGCCAATAATAGTATATGATCCAATTAACCATATAGGTGCCAACATACATGCAGGTTGGAAGGGAATAGTAAACAAGATAACCGAGAAAACCATAAAAAAATTACTAAATGAATATAATTCAAATCCAAATGACTTAATAATTTGTATAGGACCTTGTATTCGAAAAGAAAATTTTTTAGTAAATGATGATGTTGTAAAAATATATAGAGACACATTTCGCGATGAATATTTATATAAATACATAATAAAAACAGACAAGAAAAATGAAAAAGGAATAAATTATTCAATAGATAATTCTAAACTAATTGAATCAAGACTAATAAAATTAGGAATAAAAAAATCAAATATACACGACTGTGGAATATGTACAGTTGATAATAATGATGATTGGTATTCGTACCGAGCTGAAGGAGATAAATCAAATAGAATTGGAACAATATTAATGATAAAGTAAGAAAGGATATAAATTAAGAATGATAGCAAAAATACTAAAGAAAGGTGATACTATAGGAATAATATCACCATCATCAATATTACGAGATTCAGAAGATATTGAGGTAATGAACAATAGTATAAAAATATTTGAAGAAATGGGATACTTAATTGAAAAAGGAGAATACTATTTAACAGACGAAACTGGTTATGGAACGACTGCAAAGCATAAAGCATATGATATGATGAAAATGTTCCTAAATCCGAAAATTAAGGCCATATTTTCAATTACAGGAGGCGATAACTGTATTTCACTTGATGAATATCTAGACTATGATAAAATAAAAAATAATCCCAAAATATTTTGTGGATTTTCAGATACGACATCACTATTAAATTTATTAAACAGCAAAGCAGATTTAGTAACATTTATGGGGCCATCATTTAAATCAATATCATCAGGTGAAACCGAGTATAGATTGAAATCAGTAATTGATAGATTTATAGAAAATAGAGATAATCTAGCCTATGAAGAAGATATCGAAGAATTTGAAATAATTAGACAAGGAAAAGCAATAGGGAAAACAATAGGCGGAAATTTATCTTTAACAACAGATTTAATATCAGGTATAAATAAATTAGATTTTAAAAATAAAATATTACTAATTGAAGAATTATCATATGAATCAGGACCTGAAAAAGTATCACATGACTTATATAGAATGAAACAAGAAGGGATTTTTGATGAAATAGCAGGTATTTGGATAGGAAACTATGAAAATGAAATTCAAATAGATAAAATTTTGTTAGATACAATAAACGACATAGAATTCAACAAGCCAATTATTAAATCAAACAACTTCGGACATAGTGAGAAGAAAATTGTTATCCCTATTGGAACAACAATAGAAAAAAACACAAATGATAATAAACCATATATTAAAATACTTGAAAGATTTTTGGAGGAAAAATTAGTGAATCAAGAAAAAAGAGATTATTGTTTAAATTGCATACACAAACCATGCCAATTAAATGGTTGCCCAATAAAAAATAGAATTCCAGAATTTATAAAGGAAACGGACGAAGAAAAAGCTTACGAAATCATAACATCAACATCTCTATTAGGGGCAGTATGTGGCAGAATATGCCCATTTTCAGATCAATGTGAAGGTGTTTGTACTAGAGGAAGAATTGGAGAACCAGTTGATATTGGAGGAATTGAAGCAGAAATTTGTGATAATGCAATAAAAAAAGGTTTTAAAATAAGTAAAAATATAAATCCTGAGTTACAAAGCAAAAGTGTTGCCATTATTGGAGGGGGCCCATCAGGGCTTGAATGTGCAGGATTTTTAGCAAGAGAAGGAGTAAAAGTAACAATTTACGAAAAACACAGTGAATTAGGTGGAATTTTAACACATGGCATTCCAGAATTCAGGCTAAAAAAAGAAATAACAATGCAAACAATTAATCAAATATTGGATTTAGGAATAGAGGTAAAATATAATCAGGCTCTAGGAGAAAATTTAAATATTGAAGAATTACAAAATCAATATGATGCAATATATTTAGCAATTGGTGCAAACGAACCAAATATAACTTTAAAAGGAAATAATATCTATAGTGCTAACGAATTATTAGAATATGGAGATTTTCCGGATTTTAAAGATAAAAAAGTAATAGTGAATGGTGGAGGAAATGTTGCAATGGATGCTGCTAGAACCATAAAGCATCTAGGTGGAGACGTAACTATTGTATATAGAAGAAGCGAAAGCGAAATGCCAGCAAGTAAAGAGGAAATTGAAGAAACAAAAGCAGATAAAGTTAAAATGGAATATTTAACAAATATCATGGAATATGAAAAAAATATTGTAAAATGCATAAAAACAGAATTAGTAGAAGTAGAAAATAGCAAAAGGAAAGTGCCAAAAAATATACCAAATTCAGAGTTTGAACTAATAGCAGACTACATAGTATTAGCAACTGGATCATTACCAAATATAAAAGCAATTGAAAATTTTGAGAAAAATGAAAAAGGTTATATTAAAGTAAATGAGAAATACCAAACATCATTAGAAAAAGTTTTTGCAGGTGGTGATATTATTGGAACAAATAGTACAGTAGCATTTGCAGTATCAGACGGACTAAAAGCATCAAAAGAAATTAAAGAATTTTTATTAAAATAATTTTAAAGAGAGTAGCAAATATGCTTGTTTAGATTTAAATTTAGAAAGTACAATAAAATAACAAACCCCGAATGCAAAATAAAGCATTCGGGATTTACTATACTAATTCAAAACGGTTTCTTTAGAAGTAAACAAAGTTTTAAGCTTATCAAAAAATAAAGTTAATTTAGATTTTTTAACAATAACTAAAGAATTATTATTAAATTTATTATCAAGTTCAATCATTTTTTGAATATAAAAATCATTAAAGAAAGAATATTCATCCGAAGAACCAATTAAATTAGTAAAACTATATAAAAGATTACGATATTTTATAACTTCATCAGAAGATGATATATCATTTATTTTATTGTTAAAGAAAGATTTCAAAATTAAATTTTGAGTATCAAAAAAAGTAGCTTTGATAGATAATTTTAATTTATCAATTTTAGAAGAAATCTTCTTAAATTTTGAATTAGAAAGATCTTCAGATCTAATACGAGAAGTTAATTTTATAATATTTTCTTCAATATCCATTATTCTATCAAAATATTCTTGTATTTTATAAGCATTTGATTCGCCAAATAAATTTTTAAAAGAATCATAAAATTTATTATCAGCAAAAAAACAACTTTCAAATAAAACACCATAACCAACAAGGTAAGCAATTTGTTTGATTAAATTTGTAATAATAGGGTAGTAATTGGGGCTATCAGTAGGAAGTTTTATACCATAATAAGTAACTACATCACGTTCTTCATTGGTTGCATAAGCAGCCATAAATTGAACAGCAGCCTCATTTATAGAATTTCCAAAAGTTTTGGCGCCTAAGAAAGAAGATAAACCAAGTTTATACAATCTACCACCAGGAGTTTTTACTTCTTGAAAATGGTGAATAATTTCATGAACTGCTAATTTTTTTAGTTCAGAAAGATTAACAACCTCACAGAAATAGACTGATGAATTTTTATAATAATAACAAGCAGCAGAAAGGCCTTCAGGCATTTGAGCATAATACATTGGTAAATCACTTATATTTTCATATAATGCAGCATAGTTAAAATTAAGTGTTGGGAACTTTGAAAACAAAGTATCTGCAACATACTTAGATATCTCATTAATTTCATTTTGAGGTAATTTGTTAATAACAACGATACCATGCTTTTTTAAATCAGAATTCTCAAAACTCATCATAAATCTCCTTTGTTATCAATTATACAATAAAATATCAATTATACATATTACACAAATATTAAAAAAAGAATACAATCTTGACATAATGTTAAACTAAGAGTATATAATACATTTATAGAAAGGAGAAGTTATGAAACAAGTTGAAATAACTAGATATTTATTAGAAACAGAAGAAAGTGCATTTGATAAACTTGAGAAACAAGGGTTTAAATTAATAAGAACAAGTACGATAGAAGATAAATATTTAACTTCAAAAATTAGAGAATTAACAAAAGATAATATTCAATATATTCTTAAAAATTCAGTATTATTGAGATATTTGAATGTTGAAGGAAAAGAATTCAAAAAAATCACATATAAGTATAAAAATGTGGATAAAGATGGGAATATAATTTCAGAAACAAAAATAAATATCAACTGTGAAGATTTATTAGAAGCAGAGAAATTATTTGAGAACTTAGGATTTGAATTGTTAACAATTGTTAAATATAAAGTGAAAGTTTATGAAAAAAATGGAATAGAATTAGCTTTTCAAAATGTAGAAGGATTGGGAAGCATGATTGAATATGAGAATGAAGAAGATTTTGAAAATAAGACATTATTAGAAATACAGGAAGCAAAACAAAAAATGGAAGAGAAAATTGAATCATTCGGATTGTTAATAGAAAAAGAAAGAGACGTAAAAGAAGCCAAAGAATTAATTGAAAAAAGTATAAAAGATTAAATTGCATTGAATCAAAATAAAATTGAATTCAATGCAATTTTATTTGTTTTGGATACCAATAAACCTTTAAAAAACTTGAAAAATATTGTATAATACATGTATCAATGAAAAAGGAGATACGACATGGCATATAATTTTATCGAGAATGAAAAAAAATGGCAAAAATATTGGGATGAAAACAAAACATTTCAAACAGATATTTGGGATTTTTCAAAACCTAAATATTATGCCCTAGATATGTTCCCATATCCATCAGGCCAAGGATTACATGTAGGACATGTTGAAGGATATACAGCAACAGATATTATAAGTAGAATGAGAAGAATGCAAGGATATAATGTATTACACCCAATGGGATGGGATGCGTTCGGATTGCCAGCAGAACAATACGCAATAAATACAGGAAATCATCCAGAAACTTTCACTAGAAAAAATATTGAAACACTTAAAAAACAATTAAAATCATTAGCAATTTCATATGATTGGGATAGAGAATTTGCATCATGTGATGAAGACTATTATAAATGGACACAAGCAATATTTATAAAATTGTACAATAAAGGCTTAGCAAAATTAGTAGAAATGCCAGTAAACTGGTGCGAAGAATTGGGAACAGTATTATCAAATGACGAAGTAATCGATGGTAAAAGTGAAAGAGGAGGATTCCCAGTTGTTCGTAAGAATATGAAACAATGGGTAATGGATATACCAAAATATGCTGAAATTTTATTGAATGGGTTGGATGAAATTGATTGGCCAGAATCAACAAAGGAAATTCAAAGAAACTGGATAGGAAAATCAATAGGAGCGGAGATTGATTTCACAGTATCAGGCACAGATAAAAAATTCACAGTATTTACAACAAGACCGGATACAATTTTTGGTTCAACATATTGTGTATTATCACCAGAGCACCCATTAGTAAAAGAAATTACTACAGCAGATCAAAAAGAAGAAGTAGAAAAATATGTAGCAGAAGCGGCATCAAAATCAGATCTTCAAAGAACAGAATTAAATAAAGATAAGACAGGAGCATTCACAGGAAGCTATGCAATAAATCCATTTAGTAAAAAATTAATGCCAATTTGGATTTCAGATTATGTATTAATGACATATGGAACAGGTGCGATTATGGCAGTTCCAGCACATGATCAAAGAGATTGATTTCGCTAAAGCATTCAATTTAGAAATAATTCCAGTATTAGAAGGGGGAGATATTTCTAAAGAAGCATTTATTGAAGATGGAAAACACATAAATTCGGAATTTTTAAATGGATTAAATAAACAAGATGCAATAGATACAATAATTGAAAAAATTGAAGAAAATAAAATTGGAACTAAAAAAGTCAATTATAGAATTCATGAATGGATATTTGCAAGACAAAGATATTGGGGAGAGCCAGTTCCTGTAGTTTATACAGAAGATGGGAAAATTCATGTATTAGCAGAAACAGATTTACCTATAACATTACCAGAATTAGAAGACTACAGACCAGGAAAAGGTGGACAATCACCATTATCAAGAGCAACTGATTGGGTAAACACAACATTTGAAGGTCAAAAAGCAAAAAGAGAGACATCAACAATGCCAGGAGCAGCAGCATCAAGTTGGTATTTCTTAAGATATATTGATCCTAAGAATCAAAATGCAATTGCAGATGAAGAATTGTTGAAACATTGGATGCCAGTCGATTTATATATGGGTGGTCCAGAACATGCAGTAGGACATTTATTATATTCAAGATTCTGGAATAATTTCTTGTTTGAAGAAGGAATATCACCAGTAAAAGAGCCATTTGCAAAATTAAGACATCAAGGAATGATATTAGGACCAAATGGTGAAAAGATGAGTAAATCAAAAGGAAATGTAATTAATCCGGATGACGTTATAAACGAATACGGTGCAGATGCATTAAGACTTTATGAAATGTTCATGGGACCAATTGAAGCGTCAAAACCATGGGATGAAAAAGGAATTGAAGGAAGCAAAAAGTTCATAGATAGAGTATGGAGAGTATTTATCGAAAGTGATAAAGTACAAAATAAAGAAAATCCAAACTTAGAGAAAGAATATAATTACACAATAAAAAAAGTAACAGAAGACTATGAAAACATGAGCTTCAATACAGCTATTGCGCAAATGATGATATTTATAAATGCAGCATTTAAAGAAGAAATAATCCCAATCAAAATGGTAGAAGGATTTATAAAAGTATTAAATCCAATAGCACCACATATAACAGAAGAAATCTGGAATAAATTAGGACATGAAGATACAATTTCATATGAAAAATGGCCAGAGTACGATGAAAGCAAAATCGTAGATGATAAAGTAAATTTAGCAGTACAAATTAATGGAAAATTAAGAGATTTAATTGAAATTAATATGGATGAAAATCAAGAAAAAGTAAAAGAAATTGTTCATAAGTCAGAAAAAGTAGCATCATATATAGAAGGTCATGAAATAGTAAAAGAAATATATGTGAAAAATAAAATATATAACATAGTTATTAAATAAGGCGGAAAAAATGTCAAAGCAAAAAAATGTAAAACTCAATAAACAAACTAAAATAGCCTTTGAAATTTTAGCAATTATATGCTTAATATTA
>JABCOX020000093.1 GCA_013333395.2 Clostridiales bacterium
AAATAATTTTAATGAGAATGTCAACTTGTAAAGAAAAAAAAACTGAAATTAATCAGTCTTTATTTTTTATATTGTTTTTTAATTCCAAGGGTCTTCTATTCCTTTTAAAACATCAAAGGCTGTTTTTCTTTCACTCATGTTGAAATTGTCTTCATCATTTCCAAAAACAAAATCATCAGTTTCATTAGTTTCATCAGCAATTACATTGCTATTTGAAGTTTCATTTTTTACAACATTTTTAGATTCTTGATTGATTTTGTTATCATTTTTTTGTTGTTTGTTATCAACATTTTTATTTTTATTTTGAATCAATGTTGGCTTATCTTCAGATTTTACATTTTCCTGTTTTTTAACTTTTAATGTTGTTTTTGATGTTGATGTTGATGACAACTCCTTCTTTTCTTTTAAATCATCAATTTCAGTTTCATTTTCATCAACATTTGTTTTTTGATTGGAAGGAACATCAACAGTTTCATTCTTTTTCTGATTATTTTTATGAAATGAATTTAATTCAAAAATACTTCTTTCTCTTATCTTTAAAAAATCATCAAGATTTGGATTAATAGAGTTTCCTGTTAGATCATTAAAAGCATCTAACAGGGTTCTACTATATTCTCGAATATCTTGTTCATCCATTACTTCTTCTCCTTATTTTCTGGAAATTTAACATTAATATTGTGGTCTGCACACATCTTTCTTAAAAATCCAGCAGAGTTTGCATAAATTGGATCATCTGGAATGAAAGTATCTTCTCCGAAAACTGTCTTTAACTCATGGTCAAGGAAAAGGGCTGTTCCACCAATAGCAATAACATTCATAAATTCTAATGGGTAATGGTGGGCATCACATTTGGACTTGATAGTATTTACATGTTCCATTAAAAAATCATCAATTGTCTTTTTACTCTTTTCAATAATTGTCTTATCCTTATTTTTTGGAGTTAAAAATCTTTTTTCTAGTGGTTGTCTTAATAAACTAGTTGCTAAGTTTTCATCACATCTCATTCCCAATGTACTTGTTAATAATTGTGATAATGAACTAATTAAAACTTTACCACCAAGTTCATCTGTAAAACAATTTTCAGGAATCATATTAAAACCATCTGCATAAATATGATTTGTGTTTAAGTTTCCAATATCAATAATTGCAGTTGGTCCATTAATCTTTTCTGGATATCTATAAAGAACACCAATACCTTCTGGATAAACATTTTTCTTAATAATTCTAAATTTAACTTCCTTTGCAATTCCATCGGGTGTTGTTTTTAATTTGACAGTGTGAATTTCATCTTCATTTCCAAAAATGAAGTTTTTGTATGAAATTCTTTCTTCGGGAATGTTTGCAATTTGAAGAGGAACACCAATGGCAACATATACATCTGCAACTTCATCCTTTACTCCCATTGCACCTAATGTTACTGCAATACTTGATAAAGTTGAAATTCTATGAATCTCTGTTTTCTTTGATGTTTCTAAATCTGCTTCAATTCTTGCACCATTTCCAATTTTATATACATTTCCACCATCAACCTGAGTAATATATGTACCCTTATCAAACATATCGTCATCAAAAGTTCCATCACAAATTTTGGTTCTTTGTCTAAATTGTAATACTTTTTCTGTTTCAGAATTATATGCACTTACTTTTGTATTGAATTTTCCGCAATCAATAGCAATAAAAATACTCATTTTATTTTTTCTCCTCATTTTATTTTGATTTATTATAACATTTTTTATCAAAATTTACAATTATTTCTTTGTAAAATATTTGGTCTTTTTGGTTTTGGTCTCAATTGGTCTTGGGTCTTATTTATAATGTTTTTATTTTTATGAATAAAAAAGTTCATTTTAAAAAACTTTTTAAATAACTAAAATGAAAAACAAAATACAATCATTTATGGAGGTGTCATTTTTATTTTTGCTATCTATAGGGAAATTTGACACCTTCGTTGTAGAACCGCATAAAACCTAGTCTTTTTTATGCTGATTTTAAAGTGATTTTTCTTTTTCACTTTAATTTTTGTTGGTTTATTTATATTTTTTTATTTTTTTAAAAACAAAAAAAGACTAATTTTAAATTAGTCTTTTATACAAAATAAAATTACACAATTTTAACTTTTTTCACTTTGAAATCAATGTTATCTATTTTGCATTCATAAATAGAACATCTATTTGCGTTAGAATCCTTTTTTGCATCCTCAAATGTTCTATATTTTTTCTTGTAACCTAAATATGGACTAGTTCCGCTAACCTCATACCATGTAATTTCTTTGGTTTTAGTGTCTGGCAAATCTAGCTTTGTTTTGGTTATTTCTTCATCTTTTACTGCTACTTTATAAAGGTCTGCATCATTACCAAATTCATTTGACAGATAATAATCATGAATTGCATCTTTTTCATGATTATAATTTTTCTCAAACTTTCCATTAACCTCTAAAACATAATATTTAAGTTCCATGACTTTTCCTCCTTCATAATTATATGTTTATTTTCTAAACTGTTTACAGATTACACTCATAAAGTGTTTCTTTTTTAAATTCAATTTCTTTAAAGTTTTTAAAAAATGCAAATCCTCTTTTATATAAATTACCATTTATTTTGTATCTTTTTCCTATTTGAAATTTAAAACTATTCTTTATTTGTTTTTCATTGAAAATTATATAATTAGCCATGTTTAATTTTCCTATAATTTAAAAACTTAATTTGAAAGCTATTATCGTTTTTATAATATCAAATCGTGAATGTTAACATAACAGTTATTTTCATTATAAGTCATATAACAATCGTTTATTTTTCTTTTTATGTAAATTTTTGATTTTTCTATTTCTTCAAAATTTAATTTCTTATTTTTTGGAAAGAAATTATTTACAAGTTCAGATAATTGTGAATCTGGTTCTTCTTCATTATCATCTAAAATTAAAGAATTTGATTCAATTTCATAATAATCAGAATTCCAAGAATATAAAAATAAAAAATCACCATA
>JABCOX020000094.1 GCA_013333395.2 Clostridiales bacterium
AGCCCCCATGGCCCAAGAATTTCTTATTTGTGCCATATTCATTACTTCTGTATGTAAAACACCCTTTTCACCTATTATTAATGCAAAAGCACCTTTTATCTTGCTAGTATCAATATTTTCAAAACTTCTCTCGAATTTTTTTATTTTTATGCATCCAGTATTATAATCAAATTCTGTTTCAAAAATATCTTTTTCATAAATCGCATATCCTTTTACATCTTTAATTTCAGGAACAGTTGCCTTTGTTACAGCTATTGTTCCAAGGTATGATCTTGATAGTGTCAACTTGTTTTTATAAGGTATAAAATAACACTGATTTTTTGCTGGTGTTAAACCTTGTACAGCCATATCAAGCAACGCTTGATATATTGATTCTTTTGTACACGTTTCTAATACTGGTTTATTGCTTGAGTCTGTTGTCTGTAATAGAGTTAAATAAGCTGATTTCATAGCATTTTCAACGCTGTATGTACTAGGTAAATGCAAAACTCCATCATTCATATACTTAGTAATAGTGCTTAATGCGTTATCTGTAATGCTTTTAATTGATTCTGGCTTTTTACTTTGTGTAACTTGATTACTCATTGAATGTACCCCCTGAAATTTGTAATTCTTCTACATTGTCTGCCCTTAAGTTAATAACCTGTGTATCAACATTTTCTAGCAGTATAATTGACTCCCTATTATCTATAAATATTGGTAGCTTTATTTCATGGTGCTTGCTAACTGTATTTATAATCGCTAATCCTGAATTAATCTTTTTAGCTGTGTTAAGGTCATTAAATGGAACACCATCTACCATTACCTGACAACACTCATTTAATCCGCCATTAACCTGCATTTCAAATAACTTAAAATCTACCCCATTGAAATGCTTGTTAATATTACCCTCTAGGATATCAACCTTAGATTTAATAAATAACTCGCATAACTCAATATCTCTTTCTATGCAGGCCAACTCTTTAACTAGGCCTTTTTCTTTTTCTTCAAGGTCTGTTATTCTATTTTTTATTTCATCATCAACCTTTGATTTACCAAGGTTTTCTAGCATAACTTCTAGCTGTTCCTTATGTTCGCTAATTAAAACTTTATACTTTTCCTTTTCCTCGTTGTTGCTGTTGTTCTTGGCATTTTCTATTTCTTCGTCAATAGCCTTTATGTTTTCTTCTAAGCCTTTAAGCTGTTCTAGTTCTTCACTAGTGTATATTGGCTTATTATCAAACTGATCTAGTTCATTCTGTAATTCCATAACGGCCATGCTAACCTTATTAACCTTTTTAAATTGTTCTGTTTTTAGGTCAATAACATCTTTTAATACTGCCTCGTTATACTCTATCTTCTTAGCTGTTTCCTTGCCTTTAGTAGTGATACTTTCCAACTTCTTGGCCCTATCACTATTGAATAACTCTAAGTATTTTTCTTTTTCTTCCTCAAAATTATCTAAAGGCTTACCACAATAAGGGCAATTTTCTTTAATAGTGGATAAATCAGCCTTAGACTTATAAACTTCGCTATATTCATCAGCATACTTATCCTTGGCTATCTTTAAGGCTTTTAATTCATTTTCTAATGCCTTTTGTTTAGCCTCGTAATCATTCATAACGTCCCTTAGTTCTCTTTCCTTGGCTTTATTTGTACTAACCTTTTCCCTTAGTTCATTCTTAACCTTAAAAGCCCTATCGCTGGCAACGGACCTGATGTATCTTAATTTCGTATCTTCTACAGTACGCTTATCATGTAAAGCATTAATCTCATCAACGTTATTTTTAATCCCTGACGCTTTCTGTTCTAAAGATTCTATTTTGGCATTTTTAAGCTTAATTGCGTCTTTTAGGTCATCCACGCTAATATTAGATAACATACTCTGTTGCTCTGCTATCCTGATAGGTATTTCTTTCTTTTGGTCTGCAAGCTTTTTCATAGTAGCCTTTTTGCTTTTTAACAGGTTATCAACACCCTTGTTAATAACCTCATCTTTTATAGGCTCTAACTCCGGCTTGTAGGCAATAACATCTTCAATATCGACCTCACCAGCTATAGATAATACTATCTCTCTTGCATCTTTCCATTTTATCTGTGTACTAAAATATAATGGATTAGTTAATAACTTAAATAAATCTTCACTAGTGAATTTATCTTCTATTAACTTTTTGTAGTCATTCTTCTTGTAAGGTACATCGTCAACCTCGTATAATGTTTCATTGCCTGTAAATGTTTCTTCTGATGTACCTCTCTTAGTAGTCCATTTTTCCTTGTATGTTTTCTTTAGTAATAGCAGGACCCCATCAATTTCAAACTCACCACAAACATCCACATCAACCCTTATAGGCATGTTATTCTTGTCTAGTGGCTTAATGCTAAAGTCTGTTCTATTGTCGCTATCCTTGTCAAACAACAGCCATGTAAATGCGTCAAATACTGTTGTCTTACCACTAGCATTATCACCAGTGATATAAGTTTCCTTGCCCTCAAAACTAATATCTAGGCTTTTAATTCCCTTGAAATTATTAATTTTGAGCCTTTTTAACATGATTTCTTTCATTTCCTATTCTCCTTTTTGAAAATATATGTTATAATTATTACAACCTTATTTGAAAGCTCGTAAGAGCGTTATAATTATTTATACGCTTGGTTTAGTGATGTTCCCCTTGCGTATGCTGTACGGAATTTAGTTTAACTAGATTCCGTATTTTTTTATTATTTTCTTTAATTCAACCAACTTGGCTACAGTTAAATAGCCTTGAAATCTATTGTTTTTCCTAGACCATTTAATCTTAATGTCCCTCAATTCTTTGACTATTTCCGGATTACTCTTTACTATGTTTTTCTTATCATATAGATATAGTAGGTTATGTTCTATATCTATCTCTGTAATGGTTCCATTGTTAAGATGTATCTTCTTAGCCTGCGACCAAACGAATTTTAAATCGTTTATCCTTTTTTCGGCCCTGTATACCCTACTTCTCAAGTTTTCTATTTCCTGTTGGTTATATGGCTTATCTCTACCGTCCTGCCTAGCCCTTTTATTAGTTATGGACTTGAATACTATTTCATCATTCAAGTACTTTATATAGGCTTCTAGCTTGTCTACAGCATGGACATCTGAATACTTTGTATCTCCCACGTCGGAAATACCTGTCCTAATTTGTGTTAATAAGGTCTTTAATTCCTGTTTATCTATAGACGCTTGCGAAACTTCCATCAGGCAATACCACCTTTCTGATAGTTTTATCGAAATTATGCTTTTCTCCGACTCTTAGCGTGTCTGCCCTGCCTTTCTTATTAATAAAGGGTAAGTCCCAAGGCAACGGATCATATTCCGTATCTAAACTATGAATTTCTTCTAGCTTAGTAAACTCATTAACCTCTGCCCTCTGTATTCTATATTCAAGTTCTTCCCTTCTCATTTTTTCATCTCCCCTATATATAATTATTTTTCTTTAAACTGTAATAACCCATATCGCTAACTATTACATGGTCTAACACTTCTATTCCAAGCAAATCACCTGCACTAACTAAAGCCTTCGTTAGTATTATATCTGCTCCAGATGGTGTTGTATCTCCGCTTGGATGATTATGCGAAAATATAACATTTATAGCATTAACCATTAAGGCACGTTTATACACCTCTTTGGATTTTACTGTCGCACCATTAGTGCCACCTTGTGAAATAAGAAATATTCCACAAACATTATTTTTACTATCAAGGCATATAGTCCAAAATTGCTCTACATCCCTTTCAACTACCTTTAATGCTTTCATCAGTTCAAATACATCATCCGATTTAACGATTTTCGTTGGCTCATATTCTATCGCTTGTTCTTTTACTAACTCTAAAAATGTCCCCTTATTTGTTCTAGCTTGCTTCGTGCTGTAATAATACATTTTTAAACACCTTATTTTTAAAATATTTCTGCCCTTATTCTCTGTATTTCTTCAAGGTTGATAGTTCCACCAAAAAAGCTTAAGTTTGGCCTTGTTCTTTCAACCTCACTACATAAGGTATCTAAATCACTAATTCCAAAATTGACCCTCAAATCTTCCCACGCTCGATTTTCCCTTTCAATTTCTTCCTTTGTCTTTTTACGCTTCATATCTTAACCCCTTTCACCCCTACAGTATTTAACCGTAAAGCAGGCCTTTTGTAGTTCAGCTATCTGCTTTAATATAAAAAACCAATTATCAAGTTCGTTTTCGTCTATTTTGTTATCATAGGCGATTCTTAATATGGTGTTTCTGTTTTCCTCTATGTCATCCATGTTTTTTAGTAACATAATGACGGCCTGACTTAGCGACCTAACCTCTACATCCGGCAACTCCTTTGCTGTAGCCTTTAACCTTAAGTGCTTATAGCAAAGTATTGGATGTTGGTATAGTTCCGACATAGCGAATACTATATCATCAGGTACTTTTCGCCTACCCTGTTCATAAGAGGCTATTGTCTCGGTAGCTATATTTAAGTATTCGGCTGCTCTTTCTTGTGTTAGCCCTGATACTTCCCTTGCCAACTGGTAAATAGATTTATCTTTCATATCTACACCCTCCCAATATGGCAAGACACCCAGCAATTTTGTTGCCCGCAAGGTAATCTTCTTGTACTACCATAATTTTCTTTACATTCCCTGCAGTTGTATTCATTAGCCGGATTATTCATCCAGTTAAGAGAATGTATAAGATCCATTACACTTAAAAGGTTATAAGTTTTCTGTTCCTTAAAAGTTCCCTTATGAATCCTAACCGGCCTAGCCGTTTTCACAATTTCCTTTGTTTTTAACCCTAAATATTTCATGTGATGTTCCCCTTTCGGTGTACGAATTGTTTTTATAAACTCGTACTAATTACTACTTTAAAAATATGTTTTTTTGTTTTATTCTATACATATACGTTAATGTATATTCTTAACCAAAAAAAATTCTTTGCATTTTTTCAGGGTTAAGGTTTAACTCTTTAGAAATTATTTCAATTTCGTTTCGCTTAAACTCGCTATACCCTAACTCTTTATGGCCGTACTGTTTAGTAGAAATTCCAATCGCTTTAGCCATGTCTGTTTGTGACTTTTTATTAAGTTCTCTTTCTTTTAAAAGTTCAAATCTATCAAACATTCTAATTCCTCCTTATCTATTTTTCTATATTAACATAATAACATATACGTATATGTTTGTAAATACTTTTTTGTATTTTTATAAACATTTACGTTTATTTTATACATATACTTATATTTTGGGATATACTAAGGCTATGAGGTGATTTTATGAAAGAATTTAAAGTAATATTAGCAAGGCTTATGAATGAGTTTAATATGGATCAAAAAGAATTAGCTAATAAAACAGGGCTTACACAGGCAACCATTTCTAGATATACGCTTGGTAAGGCTATACCAACGGGAGAAAATCTAGGGATAATAGCTGATGTATTTGATGTATCTGTAGATTACTTGCTTGGGAGAACAGGTGTAAGAGAAATTAATAAAGGTAAAGAAGATGAATTTATAACTATGGCTGCACATAGGGCAGATGATTCTAATAGTTCCCCAGTTAAGGATATTGAGGGCTTAAAGAACTTAGTAAGATCAGTAATTTTAGAACACGAAAAAGAAAAAAATAAATAGTTGAGGTATTGCATATATGAATAAATTAGTTATGGAAAGGCTTTATAAATTTGTAAAAGATAGGGATATAGCCTTGAAATACATAGATGGATTAAAAGATAAATACGAGGTAAAAGGCTTTTACACTAATCTAAATAACAAGCATTGTATTTTACTTGATAAAGACTTATTAGATGATCCTGATGAACATCAACAAATACTAGCGGAAGAGTGTGGCCACTACTCCACTACAATGGGGGATACGGTTAAGGATAACGCATGTGAATATTATTTAAAGGTGGTTGAGGATGCCGAACATTATGCAGAGAGATGGGCCAACTTCTTTATTACTTCACCGGAAGACTTTAACAAGGCTTTGTATGAATGTAATACACAGTTGGAAATATCCGATTTCTTGGGTATTGAGTTAGAATATGTATAAAAAAGACTTGGATATCTTAAAATATCATGCCCTATACATACACTAACAGAAAATATTGCGGTTAACCTATATAAATTACCAGAGATATACAAGATTGATTTAACAAATATTAAAAGAGTTGTATTTGAATAAATTAGACTTATTTTTTTAAAAACATTATTATATAAACAAGAATATTGTTTAGGAGGTAAAGAATATGAAAAAGAAAAATATTTTAATTATTCTTGTAGTTTTATTTATTATCGGATCAATTGTGAACCTATTTAACAGTAATGATACAAGCAAACAACAACAAACAAATAACCAACAAGAGGAAAACTCAAACAATAAAGAGTTGAAAATAAATGTTGATTATTCTACTATATCGCCAACATCTAAAGATTTAAAAGAGGCACTAAATCAAGAGTTTAAAGTAAAAGATGTAGTATATGATAGCGATTCTAAAACATTAAAAATAACATTTAATGGTGATAGTGCATCCAACGGTAGGTATGCAGTTAAGCAAACAGCTCTTAAAGGTGCCAGTATATTAAAGTTATTGAAAGATAATAAAGCCATAGAAAATATATACTACTATTATAATATGGATGTTGTGGATGATAAGGGTAATACATCAAAAGAAAATGTAGTTCAAGCTGGTTTTACAAGAGAAATATGGAATAGTATAAATGTTAATACATGGCACGATTTATTAATTCAAAAGAATTTCTATACTAAATTCTACACTACTGCAGATACTTTCTTGATCTATCCAAGTATACAAAAAGAGTTACCAAAAGAAGATCTAGACAACATATATATAAAATAAAAATGCTAGAGCAGGTTTTTTGCCTGCTCTATTAAAAACCAAAATATAGAACGTATGTTTAATAATTTTATAGTCCGGAGGAATTATGATGGATAATGAAATATTACAAAAGCTATATAACTATATAGATGAACAACAGATAACATTAAGATACATTGATAACCTGAAACACAATTATAATTTGTGTGGGATGTTCGCATGTACGGAAAATCATCCAGTTATTTTAATTGACAAAAAACTGGAAAAAGACACAAAAAATCACATATCAATATTGGCCGAGGAATGTGGCCATTATGCAACATCATACGGTAATAATATTAACCCTATAAATAACGAAAATTCAAGAGTATTACTGGAAAAATGCGAACAAAGGGCCGATAAATGGAAATGTAACTTTATTATTCCTGATGATATTCTAAAAGAAAAACTACTAGAATTTGATAGTTTATTTGAGGTAGCTAGTGACCTTTGTATAAGCGTTGATATAGTTCTTAATAGATTAACCTATCTATCACGTCAAAAACGCTTATATTGGCTTACAGACGATATATTAATAGACCTTACTAAGCTACCTAATCTACACAAAATAGATATAAATGATATGTTATAAATATGCGGAGGCTTTTACCATGAAAGAAGATAAGAATTTAAGGATTGCAATATATATAAGAGTTAGTACTCTTTACCAAGTGGATAAGGACTCCTTGCCAATGCAACGTGAAGATTTAACAAATTACTGTAAATATATATTCAACACAGAAGATTATGAGATATTCGAAGATGCCGGATATTCAGGAAAGAATACAGGCAGGCCAGCTTTTCAGGAAATGATGATAAAAATTAGAAAGAAGGAGTTTACTCATATATTAGTGTGGAAAATAGATAGAATATCACGTAATCTATTAGATTTTTCTAATATGTATGAAGAATTAAAAAAATATGGCGTTACCTTTGTATCTAAAAATGAGCAATTTGACACTTCATCGGCCATGGGTGAAGCTATGTTAAAGATTATATTGGTATTCGCTGAATTAGAACGAAAGCTAACATCAGAGCGTGTATCGGCTACTATGATATCAAGGGCAACTAAAGGCCTATGGAATGGTGCCAATGTTCCTATAGGCTATAAATGGGACCCTGATACTAAATTCCCTATCCCCGACCCTAACGAGGCTAGAACAGTACAATTAATATATGACATGTATATAAAAGCTAAATCATGCCTAGCACTAGCAAAACACCTTAATACTGAAAATATACCAACTAAACGAGGTGGGAAATGGACCTCTAAGACCGTTAACGATATATTAAGAAATCCATTTTACAAGGGAACATATAGATATAACTATAGGGAGTCTGCAAGAGGTAGAAAAAAGAATGAAAACGAATGGATCATAATTGACGATAACCACGAGGGCATAATTGATAAGGCTGTATGGCAATTGGCCAATGATATCCTAGATAGTAATGCAGGGTTATTAAAAACTAAATATAGGAAATATAAGCATATCCATATCTTTTCTAAAAAGCTAACATGTACTAAATGTAACAATGGATATATAGCAACTAAGGACAAGGTAAGGAATGATGGCTACATGCCATCTAAGTATAGATGTGCCGGCAAAATGCACAAGCATATATGCGATGCTAAATTGGTATCTGATGTAGTGTTAGGGCCATTTATATTAACCCTAATCAAAAATATTATTAATGCGGGTAACATGTACATTGATACAATACAGGAATTAGAGGATACCCTATTAACAGGTGATCCATTTAAGGATGTTCTATCTATAAATAAAGAGGATTTAGAGATATTATATATTGCTCTATTCCATGTACCTGCAACTACAAAAAATATAACCTATAAATCAACCTTGGAAAGTCTTCCTAAAGATAACGAGGAAATGGAGCGTGATTTTTTAAAAAAGAAATTAGAAAAATTCAAAAAGGATAAGATGAAATACACTAAGGCCCTAGAAAGACTGGAAGATTTATATTTATTTTCAGAGGAAAGTATGAGTTAAGTTGACTATTTACTTAAGAAAAAACAATATGAAAGCAAGCTAGATGAA
>JABCOX020000095.1 GCA_013333395.2 Clostridiales bacterium
ATAAAGTCAAAAGTGAGAATTTCAGATGTAATAGAACAATTTATAGATGATATGTTTGATGAAGAAAACGAAGCAATAATACAAAGAAATGATTTAGCAACAAGGTTTAATTGTGTACCATCACAAATAAACTATGTTATATCAACAAGATTTACACCAATTCAAGGATATTATGTGGAAAGTCAAAGAGGAGGTGGTGGCTATATAAGAATAGTCAGAACACAAGTCAATGAAGAAGATGCAAAAAAATCATTATTAAATAAAATCGGAGATAAACTGACGGTTAAAGAAGCCAATTCATTACTAGAAATATTAAATCAAGAAGAATTAATAACAGACAAAGAATTAAAAATATTTAAAAGCTTAGTAACCGATAATTGTTTATCAACAATAAAAATCAAAAAAGAAGAAATCAGAGCAAATATTTTAAAAAATATAATAATAAATTTGTAAGTCAAATGACTTCAATAGAAAGGAATAAAATATGAAATGTCAAAACTGTGGAAAAAATGAAGCAAATTTCCAATACAGACAAATAATAAATGGAAAGAAAAAAGAATTAATTCTATGTAGCGAATGTGCTAGAAAACTAGGATTGGACAACATGGACATAGGATATGAGTTTGGAAGAATGAGTGATATTTTAGGAGGACTATTCAACGGTTTCCTAGAAGATACTAGAATACCTCTAATTCAAACAAGTAACTTAGAGTGCAAAACATGTGGAACAAACTATAATAACTTCATAACAGATGGAATGTTAGAATGTGAAGATTGCTATAAAACATTTAATAAACAAATAGATAAGGTATTAAAAAATATACACAATAGTAATAGACACATTGGAAGAAAGCCATCAGAGAAGTTAGATAAAGTAGCAGAAGAATCTGTAGAATATCAACTTGAAAATAAAGAAGAAACAAAATTAGAAAAACTACAAAGAGAATTAAGAGCAGCAGTTGAAGAAGAAAGATATGAAGATGCAGCAAAATTAAAAAATCAGATAAAGGAGATTGAAAAATAATGTCTTGGTATTTAAAAAATGGAAAAGATTCAGATGTTATATTATATTCAAAATCTAGATTAACAAGAAATTTAAGCAAAGTAAAATTCAATACAGCAAACGACAGCAATGATCAAAAAAAGGTATATGAAATATTAAAAAAAATAACACCAAAATTAGGATATAATTTAAAGTTCATAGATTATAACACAATTGATGAACTAACAAAAAAATCATTACTAGAAAAGAATATAATAACAAAAGAATTTTATAATTTCAAAAGTAATTATAAAGCACTAATAATCAATGATGAAGAAAATATTTCAATACAAGTAAATGGGCAAGATCAAATAGTAATGCAAGTATTCCAAAGTGGAAAAAACATAGAAGAAACAACAAAATTAATAATTGAATTAGATAAAAAATTAGAAAAATTAGTAAATTATACATTTAATGAAAAATATGGATATTTATCACCAAATTTAATGAATATAGGAACAGGGTTAAAAGAAACTGTAAAATTACATTTACCAGGATTAAATATTACAAACAACATAAAGAAAGTAAGAAATACAGTAAATAATTTAGGAATCACAATGAACGAAGAAGAAGGTGATATCTTTGAAATATCAACAACACAGATAATAGGAACAACAGAAGAAAATATTAAAGAAAGTATAAAACCAATAATAGATAACATCATTGAAAATGAACGCAAACTAAGAAAATATTTAATTAAAAATACAGAAGATATTGAAGATGAGATATTAAGAGACTTTGGAATAATTTCATATTCAAACAAAATCAAAGACGAAGAATATCAAAATTTAATATCAATGGTAAAAATGGGAGTGGATTTAGGAATATTAGAGAAAATAGATGACACAAAAATGAAAAAAATCTTAAATTACTCAAACCCATATACATTAGCAAAATATTTAGGTCAAGATATAACAAACCTAGATATAGAAAAAGAAAGATCTAAAATTTTAAAAGAAATAATAAATAAATAATATAAAAAACAAAAGAAAGGAGAATAATATGAAGTTTACAACAAGAACAGACAAAATATTTGAAATTGCAAGAAATTTTGCAATAGAAAGTAATAGCACATACATTGGAACAGAACACATATTATATGGAATTGTAATAGAAGGAACAAGCAAATCAAGTCAATATTTATTAGCCCACAAAGTAGATGAATTAGCATTAAGAAAAGAAATAATGAATATAACTAGAATAGGATCAATATTTGCAGCCTTTGATGATGTTCAATTAACACCAAACTCAAAAAGAATAATACAATCAGCATTAATAAATGCAAGAGCAAAAGGAAATGACAAAATAGATGCAGATGATTTAACAATAGGAATATTGGAAGAATCAAACTCAATAGCAAATAGAATTTTAATAGATTTATCAATAGATTTAAATGAATTATATGAAGAATTAAATAATTCAGGAAAAGGAGAAAATACGACAACGACAAATAATAGTTACAATAATACACCAACATTAAATCAATATAGTTTGGATTTAACTCAAAAAGCCAAAGAAGGAAAATTGGATCCAGTAATAGGCAGAAAAGAAGAAATACAAAGGGTAATCCAATTATTATCAAGAAGAACCAAAAATAATCCATGCTTAGTAGGTGAGCCAGGTGTAGGTAAAACAGCAATAGTAGAAGGATTAGCAGAAAGAATTGAGCAAAAGAAAGTACCAGAGCAACTATTTAACAAAAGAGTAGTAAGCTTAGACTTAACAAGTTTAATGGCAGGTGCAAAATATAGAGGTGATTTCGAAGAAAGAATAAAAAATGTACTAGATGAGGTTAAAAAAGCAGGAGATATTATTTTATTCATAGATGAAATTCATACAATAGTAGGCGCAGGATCAACAGAAGGCTCAATGGATGCAGCAAATATCTTAAAACCACTATTAGCTAGAGGTGAAATTCAATTAGTAGGTGCAACAACATTAAAAGAATATAGAAAATATATAGAAAAAGATGCAGCATTAGAAAGAAGATTCAGTCCTGTAACAGTTTCAGAACCAACAGAAGAAGATACATTACAAATATTAAAAGGAATTAGGGATAAATATGAAGCACATCACAATGTAAAAATTACTGATGAAGCATTAAAAGCAGCAGTAGAATTATCATCAAGATATATTAATGATAGATTTTTACCTGACAAAGCAATAGATTTAATGGATGAAGCAGCATCAAAAATAAGAATGCAAACTTATGAAGAACCAGTAACATTAAAGGAAAAAGCAGAAGAAATAGATAAAATAAATAAAGAAAAAGAAGAAAGCGTAAGAAAACAAGAATTTGAACAAGCAGCGAAATTAAGAGACAAGATAAAAGAATTAAAAGACGAATATAATAAAGAAAAAGACAAAATAGAAAAAGACAAAAAGAATAAGATTTATATATTAAACGAAGAAGATATAGCACAAGTTGTATCATCATGGACAGGAATTCCAGTATCAAAGGTTTCTGAAACAGACAATGAAAAGTTAAAGAAACTAGAAGAAAATTTACATGAAAGAGTAATTGGACAGGATGAAGCGGTAAAAGCAGTAGCAAAAGCAATCAAAAGAAACCGTATGGGTCTAAATGATCCAAGTAAACCAATCGGATCATTCCTATTATTAGGACCAACAGGTGTTGGTAAAACAGAGTTATCAAAAGCATTGGCTGAGAACCTATTTGGAAGTGAAGATTCATTAATCAGAATTGATATGTCAGAATACATGGAATCACATTCAACAGCTAAACTAATAGGTGCTCCTCCAGGATATGTAGGATATGATGAAGCAGGTCAATTAACTGAAAAAGTAAGAAGAAAACCATATTCAGTAATACTATTTGATGAAATTGAAAAAGCACATCCAGATGTAATGAATATAATGCTTCAAATCTTAGATGATGGAAGATTAACAGATTCACAAGGAAGAATCGTAAACTTTAAAAACACTGTAATAATCATGACTTCAAACATTGGAGCAGAAAAAATTACAGATAAAAAGCCATTAGGTTTTAAAGCAACAAAAGAAGAAGCAGAAAAAGAAAATGAAACAATTAAATCAGAGGTTATGGCAGAATTAAAACGTGATTTCAAACCAGAATTCTTAAATCGTATTGATGAGATAATTGTATTCCATAAACTAACAGAAAAAGAAGAAGGACAAATTTTTGATTTATTAATAAGTAAAGTAATTGAAAGAATGAAAAAACAAGGAATTACAATAAAAGTTGATAAAAAGGCAAAAGATTTAATAATTAAAAAAGGAATTGATACAAACTATGGAGCAAGACCATTGAAAAGAGCAATCCAAACAATGGTTGAAGATAACATAGCAGATGCAATGCTTGATGGAAAAATAAAAACAGAAGCAACAATTTCAGCAGATAATGATAAAATTGAAGTAAAAGTATAATACTGATATTTCAAGAAGTTGACAAACTAAAGAAAATATGTTAACATAAGCTATGATTCGATTTTTGAATCGTAACTTTAAACGAGAGCGAATGCTCTCAGTCTCAGGAGCCAATGGCTCAGGAGGGCAAGATGGAACAGAACCAGTTACTAGTTGAGCACGAAGGAATCCTTTTTGGAGGAACCTACTCATCAGTCTTTCAGAAAGGAAAGGTTGAAAGCATTCTGAAAGAGAAGGATGCGATTAGAGACCTGAAGGAAACTGATAGGTTAGCAACACAGGCAGGATTGCTCATGTACCTCGATTTTAGAGGAATGGCATTTGAGGAGCGTATGAAGATTTGGGCTCTTCAAAATCCGGGACAAGCAACCAGTGTTCAGATAGGAAAAACAACGATTCCTATCGTTAAAGTAACACGAAGGCTGTTTAAGTTCAGCGAGAATAACTGATTTGTTCTAAGCAGAAGGAGCGAGTTGACAAACTCGCTCTTTTTGCAATTTATTTTGGTATTATAAAATATAAATATATAATTGCAATAATAAAATATGATTGCTATAATAAAATAGAATTCAAAAGAAAAAAGGATGGACTAAATGGACATATTAGCAATAATTGTAATATTACTAGTATTTATCGTTCTTTTAATAGCATCAGTAGTAGCACAAATGCGAGCAGTAGGAATCAAAGTTACTGATTTTTGGTCATTCATAAATGCGAATCAAGAGCTTGATAGCTTATATGAATTTTCAAAAAGATATACCAAAATGACACCACAGCAACAAGTAATCTATTTAGGTGAAGCAGAAAAAATGTTTGCAGCATTTGATAAAATTCCACAAACAGTATGGGAAGATGATCATGATAAATACGAAGCCGTACTAGATACATACAAAGATATAAGAGTTATGCGTTGGAATGAGCTTCATCAAGATCAAGACGATGAAGAGGAAGATGAATAAATGAATGATAAAAAAATTACAGAAAGAACAATAAAAAATAATAAGAAAGAAACCATGCAAAAAAGAATCTTTCTATTATACATTCCAGGAACAATTGCAATCGCATTTGCAATTGCTTATGTAATGACGCAAAATATGACATTTTTATGGCTATTTGGATTATTTTCTTTTATAACAATTTTTGGAATAGATGGAAATACAAAGGTATGTGAAAACTGCCATAAATGGGGAAGTGTAAATTGGACTTTGGAAAAAGGAAAAGAAGAAGTACAAGAGATAATCACTGAAAATGCTTTTGGGAAACGACAAAAAACATACAAAAAAACAAAATATAATAACAAAATAGGAATATGTAAATGTTGTAAACACAAAACAATCAAGGAGACAAAACAAAGAATATAAATAATAAAATAAAGATAGTTACTTAAAATACTATCTTTTTTTATATTAAAAAGTATACAAAAAAACAACAAATTACAAAAATGTTACAAAAATAATACATTTTTTACTATTTTATGTTTACAAACTAAAAAAAAGGTGCTATACTTTAGATATTGACACAAAGAGGAATGATACACAAACGAAAATTTAGGAGGAACATAAATGGAAAAAAATTATTTAGAGAACAACAGTCTGACTTTAATAGGTAAAATTACTGATGATAAAATATTTAGTCATGAGATTTACAGCGAAAAGTTTTATACAGTAAATGTAAGCGTACCAAGATTAAGTGGAAATGCAGATCTAATACCAGTAACAATCTCAGAAAGATTGTTTAAAGACAGTGATTTA
>JABCOX020000096.1 GCA_013333395.2 Clostridiales bacterium
ATTAAAAAAATAATCATCAGGGCAACAACAAACTTATTCATTACTAATTTCATAAAATCCTCCTAAAAACACATTATTCATAAAAGATAAAAGCCCTTTAAACCTCAAACCGAGATTTAAAAGGCTTAATATATTAATCTTCAAAATCAAATTCATCACTAAATTTATTTTTAAAAATATCAAATAAACTTTGTAATATTCTTTCATCTTCTACTGATATATAGCTTTCATTTTCGCCATCATCTGTTACTCCTTCTTCTTTAAGAATAACAACTTCTTCAGCATCTTCTTCTTGTGGAAGTAAAACAACATATGTGCTTCCTTCAAATTCAACAAAATCTAAAAATTCAAAATTTACATCTTCACCATCTTCATTTTGAAGAGTAATGATATTATCTTCCTCATTTAATTCTTCATCATTGTGTACATGTGGATTATTTAAATTTTCTTCCATATTTTCCTCCTAAAACTAATAAAACTTTACATTATAATATACTATATATATTTTTTTAGCAACATTTTTAATATTACTTTTTTTATACATTATTTAGCATCATACCAATCTTTTGCACTTTGTACATCAACCTTTAATTTAACATCCATATTTACTGCATTTTCCATTGATTCCCTTAAAATTTCAATTGCTTTTTCTGCATCTTTCTCAGCTGCTTCAATTAAAAGTTCATCATGTACTTGTAAGACGATTCTTGCATCAATACCTGATTTTTTTAATTCGTCAAAACACTTAATCATTGCAATCTTCATAATATCCGCTGCAGTTCCCTGTATTGGACTATTCATCGCAACTCTTTTTCCGAACTCTCTAACCATATAATTTTTAGATTTTAACTCCGGAATATATCTCTTTCTTCCAAATAAAGTAGTAACAAAGCCATTATTTTGAGCATTTTTAACTTGCTCATCCATATATTCTTTAACCCCATTATATTTTTCTAAGTAATTATCAATATACTCCTGAGACTCTTTTCTAGTAATCTCCAATTGTTGAGACAAGCCAAATGATGTAATACCATAAACAATTCCAAAATTAACTGCTTTAGCCTTAGAACGTTGTTCCTTTGTAACTTCTTCAAAAGGAATATCAAACACCTTTGATGCAACTTCTCTATGAATATCTTCATCATTCTTAAAAGCATTCATCATATGCTCATCCCTTGATAAAGCCGCTAAAACTCTAAGTTCTACTTGAGAATAATCAGCATCAATATAAACATAACCATTCTCAGGTACAAATGCTTTCTTAATTTGTCTGCCAAGTTCCTCCCTAGCAGGAATATTTTGCAAATTAGGATCAGTAGAACTAATTCTACCAGTCGCTGTAATAGTTTGATGAAAATATGAATGAATTCTATTTGTTCTAGGATTAATACAATTAATCAACCCTTCCACATATGTTGAATTTAATTTTGTTAAGCTTCTATATTCCAAAATAAGAGGAACTATTTCATTTTCATACTTTATCTTTTCTAAAGTATCAACATCAGTAGAATATCCTTTTTTGTTTTTCTTTCCAGGAGTTAATCCCATCTTATCAAACAAAATGCTTCCCAATTGTTGTGTTGAATTAATATTAAATTCTTCACCTGCATAATCATATATTTTCTTTGTTAATTCATCAATTTTAGCTCTTAATTCAATTCCAAAATTATTTAAAGTATCCTTATTGCATTTCATTCCATTAAACTGCATTTCACCAAGTACAGTAATCAACGGTATCTCAATTTCATTAAATAATTTAATTTCCGCTTCATCAGATAATTTATTCAATGTCACTTCATAAATCTTCTTAATAATTGCAACTTTAATATTTGATTCATAATTGTCATTTTTCTCAAACAAGCTAGTTTGATTATTTGGTAATAATTCACTAATATCAATATCCAAAAATTGCATAGCAATATCTGGCAAAGTATGCTTTACATTACTTGGATCAATATCATATCCAGCAACTTCAATATCATACTTAATATTTTTCATTGTAATGCCCATTTCTTTTAGCATCACATAATCTTCGCTAATGTCATATCCAATCTTTTCAATATTTTCATCTTCAAATATTCTCTTTAACTGTTCAAATGTTGGATTAACATATACTGCACTACCATCACTCTGAATAACACTTAAACCAATAATTTTCTTTTTAATAATTTTATTTTCATCATTATCAATTTCTTTATCAAAATAATAAATTAATTTATTATCAATCTTTAAATCTTCATATTTGATAATATCTTGAGTAACAGATTTTAAAATTTCATCTTTTAAATCATTATCACTTTCCTTAGCAACTACTTCATTACCAGAAAAATATTTTTCTACAAACTTTTTAAATTCATAATATTTAAATAATCTACATACTTCATCATTTTGCCAATCTTTAAGCAAATACTCTTCAATATTCTCAGGAACATCAGCATCAATAACAATAGTACCAATATCCTTTGACAAATAAACTAAATCCTTATTTTCAATTAAACTTGATTTAACCTTAGGTTTAAATACTTTATTATCCGGATTAGTTTCAAGTTCAGCATAAATACCATCAACAGTTTTAAAATTTTCAAGTAATACTTGAGCAGTTTTAGGCCCAATACCAGGAGCACCAGGTATTTCATCCGAAGAATCCCCCATCAATGCTTTAAGTTCAATAAGTCCAGCAGGAGTTAAATTATACTCTTCTTTAACTTTCTCCAGATTATAAATTTCAGTCTCAGTCTTACCATTTTTCGTTCTTGGTATAATAATATTAATATTTGATTGAACTAATTGAAATAAATCCCTATCTCCTGACAAAATATATGATGTCACTTCATCATTTGAAAACCTTTTAGCAACACTGCCTAAAATATCATCACCTTCAAAATCACTTCTTTCAATCACCATAATATTCATTTTTTCAAGTATTTCTTTTATCTCCGGCATTTGTTCCCTAAGTTCATCAGGCATACCATGTCTACTCTTCTTATATCCATCATATTTTTGCTTTCTTACATTCGCAGCTGTTTTAGAATCAAACGCAACACAAATATAATCAGGCTTAATCATTTCTAAATTCTTAAATAAAATATTCAAAAATCCATAAAGTGCATTCGTATACTTTCCATCCTTATTAGTTAGCAAATTGCTCCCCATAATACCATAAAAAGCTCTATTCATAATTGAATTACCATCAATCAATAAAAAATTCTTCAATTCGTCCTCCCATTTTCTATTAAGTTATAGATTTAACTTATATTATCAATCATCCAACATAATGTCAATTAAAAAAGAAGCCTACTCAGGCTTCCAAATAATTCATTTCTTCTAAATACTCGATTCCCAGCTCGTAAAAAGAATCCCTGTTTATAAAATATTCGGGTAATTTTTCTCCAACAGATTCTTCATTATACTTTTTCAAAGCTTTAGTAATTTCAGAATCATTTTTTTTAGAAAAATTTATCACATAAGATAAAAATTTCACAAAAGAAAAAAATTCCTGCTCTGTATCAAACTTTTCATCATATAAACTTTTAGAATGAGCATGAAAAGAATCATTAATTTCATCTATTAAATCTGACAAATCCCGATTTAATAAACTCTTTAAGAATTTTTTATTTATTAGCATTTATCTCCTCCCAGTTCATTAGAACAAATGCATTTCCATTAAAGTAACATAATTATTATAACATATTTTATACTAATTTAAAAGTAATATTAACATAAAAACAATCAGCCTTAAGTCAAGGCTGATTGTTCCTTATAAAAATAAAATCCGTCGAACGCAAAGCATAAAAGACTTCAGAATCTCTCTCCATATCTTCTAGCTTGTAGAGACTTCCCATCTTAAAATTTCTACTTGCATAGAGAAGCTTTTCAGAAAAATCCTTATCTTCTAAACATTTAGCCAC
>JABCOX020000097.1 GCA_013333395.2 Clostridiales bacterium
AGCTGCTCCAAAGAATTTTTTTGGATAGTGCAAAGCTGCTGGGTCTAAACCACCTGATAATGTTCTTCCTGAGGTTGGTATTGTTAGGTTATAGGCTCTTGCTAGTCTTGTTATACTGTCTAGTAGGATTACTACATCTTTGTCTTGTTCGGCTAATCTTTTAGCTCTTTCTAGTACCATTTCTGCTACTTTTACATGGTGTTCTGAGAATTCATCAAATGTTGAGTAAATTACATCTCCTTTGATTGAACGGCGCATGTCTGTAACTTCTTCTGGTCTTTCATCGATTAATAGTACAATTAATTCGACTTCTGGGTTGTTTGTTGTTATGCTGTTTGCAATTTTCTTTAATAGGGTTGTTTTTCCTACTTTTGGTGGGGCTACAATCATTCCTCTTTGCCCTTTTCCGATAGGACAGATTAAATCAATCATTCTTGTTGCATAATCATCTTGTTTTGTTTCCATTTTAGGCGTTCGTTTGGGTAGATTGGAATTAAATCGTCAAAATGTTTTCTTTTATAGGCGTTTTCAGGTGTATCGTCATTGATTTTAGCTACATATATTAATGCTGGGTATCTTTCCCCTTCTTTTGGATTTCTTGCAATTCCTCTGACTTTATCACCATTGTCTAGATGAAATCTTTTTATTTGAGTTGGTGATATGTATATGTCATCAGGTGTTGATAGATAATTTTGGCCTCTTAAGAAGCCATAGCCATCTGGTAATATTTCTAGTACTCCTTCACCTATACGGTCGTTTATATCCAATTCTAGTCCTTCTTCGACCCTTTTTTTGTTTTGTTCTTGGGATGAAGAAGGAGATGTTATTTCTTCATCTAAAGAACTGATTATTTCTTCATTGTTTTCCATAAAATCTCCTTGTTTCTTTTATTTAGTTGTCTATGTCTACATATACTCGTTCGTTTGGTAAGTACATATCAAGTTTGTTTCTTGCTGTGTCTTCAATGTAGTTTATTGTGTTTAAGCTTGATGATGTTGATTTGAGTTTGTTTTGTGTTGTTCTTGCATTTTCTATTTGTTGAGTATATTGTGAGCTTTCTTCATCATACTTTTTTGACATTTTTTCTTGACTGATAAATGTTAAAGAAAATAGTATGATTGATGCTATAACTATTATTAAAGTTATTAATTTTTTATTCATTAATTATTTCCTCTTAAGCATTACTGCAATTCCTGTAATTATTGATATAACTAGTATTATTATAACTATTGCTATGAAGATTCTTAGAATTCTTTTTTCTCTTTTACTTAATTCTTCTTGTGTTTTTTCTTCTTCTCTTTCGTCTATTTCAAACTCAAATGAATTCATAAAATCTCTTAATTGTTTTGGTCTTAGCATTATTATTGGTAATTCAATAGTTCTTATTGCTTCATCTTTTGTGGTTACTATTATCATTTTGTATATATTGATTGGGATTAAAAACAATCTTGTTTTGTCACGCATTAAGGTTATTGTGAATAGTTCTTCATAAGGTATTAATTCTTTAGTGGCTAATTGTGTTAATTTTAATCCTTTGTCCAATAATTCTAGTTTGTAAGTTGAATTTATTGTCATTATTATTATTAAGAAAACTGCTAATAGTATTGAATATAATATTAATTTTGGTGATTGATGAAATGCTAATAGTACTAAAGCTATATAGATTATTGCTATGATTATCGCGATAGTTTTGTACTTCATTAAAAAATTACCTATATTTGATGTCATTTTTGTTTTTTGAATTACATCAACTATTTGGCTATTGTATGAATGATTTAAGTCGTTGTATAAGCTTTTTAATGAATTTTTATTGATTTGTTTAGTTTTTTTCATCTTTACCTCTTATTTTGTAACTAATCTTAAAGTATCTCTTGCTATTACTAATTCTTCGTTTGTTGGTACAACCCATACTGGAATACTTGAATCGTCTGCTGAGATGATTGCTTCTTCACGTGTTTCGTTTCTTGCTGGGTCTACTTTAATTCCCATGAATTCTAAATATTTTAAAATACCTGCTCTGATACGTTTTTGGTTTTCTCCAACACCTGCTGTGAATGTGATTACATCTATTCCTTGCATTGATACTGCATATTTTGCAATAAATTGTGCTATTTTGTATTTATAATGTTCTAGTGCTAAATCTGCTTGTTTATTTCCTTCATCAACAGCTGCTTCAACATCTCTAATATCGTTTGATACGCCACAGATTCCTAAGATTCCTGATTCGTTGTTTAGGATTTTATCCATTTGATCTGCTGTTAAATTTTCCTTTTTCATTAGGAATGTTACTACTGATGGGTCTAAATCGCCTGATCTTGAGCACATTGGAATTCCAGCTACTGGTGTTAATCCCATTGATGTGTCAACTGATTTTCCATTTTGGATTGCACAAATACTTGCACCCTGTCCAATATGGCAGTTTACTATTTTTAAGTCTTCTACTGGTTTTCCTAGGATTTCAGCGATTCTTCTTGATACGAAGTAATGTGATGTTCCGTGGAATCCATATCTTCTTAATTTGTATTTTTCAAAATATTTATATGGTATTGGGTAGATGTATCTTTCTTCTGGGATTGTTTGATGGAATGCTGTGTCAAATGTGATTGTGTTTGGCTTTCCTGGCATTAAATTTTGACATGCATTGATTCCCATTAAAGCTGCTGGGTTATGTGATGGAGCTAATTCTAATGTTGATTGTAATTCTTCAATTACTTCGTCTGTTACTAATACTGATTCCTTGAAATTTCCTCCATGTGCCATTCTGTGTCCGATTGCATTGATTTCTTCTAATGAAGAGATTGCTGGATATTCTGGATTTAATAATTGTTTGATTGAAAAATCTAGAGCTTCTTTATGGTTTGATACAGGATGTTCTAATACTATTTTTTCTCCATTTATTTTATGTGTTAAGAATGATGCTTCTCCTATTCTCTCATATCTTCCTGAGCATATTACTGATTCATCTTCCATGTTTATTAATTGGTATTTTAGTGATGAACTTCCACAATTAATTACTAATACTTTCATTTTTTACTCCTTTTTATATTGTTTTTGATTCATTAACGATTTTTTCTGTGTCTCTTGCAATCATTAATTCTTCATTTGTTGGTACAACCCATACATCTATTTTTGAATCTTCTAATGATATTCTGTCTTCTATATTTTTGCTTTTATTTTTTTCTATGTCTAGTTTTAGACCTAGGAATGCTAGTTTTTTGCATATTTCTTCACGGTCTTCAAAACCTTTTTCACCAACTCCTGCTGTGAATGTAAGTACATCAATACCACCCATTGTTACGATATATGATGCAATTGTTTGCGCTACTTGTGTTAAGAAAATATTCATTGCTAATTGTGATCTATGATCTCCTAGTAATGCTTCATTTTCAACATCTCTGAAGTCTACTGATGCTCCTGATACTCCGAATATTCCTGATTCATAGTTTAAAATTCTTTCAATTTCATCAGGTGATATATTTTCCTTTTTATTTAAGAAAGTTACTATTGATGGGTCTA
>JABCOX020000098.1 GCA_013333395.2 Clostridiales bacterium
AAAGTCTATTCATATGCAATACCTAGAAAAGAACCAACATATACGACTAACACAACAATTAATTTTGAAAATATCCTAGGGATAAAAACTAATGTTAACCAAGGAGGTAAGAAATAGTGAACTCACTTAGCCAAATAGAAATGTTAAATTTGATTATGATAGGAATTATTGGAGTAATGGGATTATTATCATTACTAGTAGTATTCATCATAATTAGAATGAGAATAAAGGAAAATGAAAGAAGTGCTGAAAATTCTTCTAAAATTATTGGAGGACAAAGTAATAATCAAGTAAAAAAGACTAATTTAATAACAAGAGACGGAAAAGAAATCGATTCTATATATCAATTTATGGAATTTGATTCAATAACAGATAACATGATTATTAGAAAAAACAGAGAGCAATTTGTAATGGTTATAGAATGTAAAGGTATTAACTATGACTTGCTATCAAACGATGAAAAATCAGCAGTAGAATTAGGATTTATAGCATTTTTAAATACAATAAGAACACCAATACAATTATATGTTCAAACGAGAAAATTAGATATGAGTAATTTGCTTAATTCGTATTCAAGAAGAACAGAAGCAATGCTTGATGAAATTAGTAAAATTGATGCACAGATTCAATTAGCAAGACAAAAGGGAAATGAAGAATTACTAAATAAATTAATGTTCGACAGAAAAAGAAAAATAAATATTGTTGAATATAGTGAATCAATTGAAGAATATACTAACAAAATAAACGATAGCCAATACATGCTACAACAAAAAACATATATCGTAGTTTCATATTATGCAAATGAAATTGGAGATACTAAAAAATATTCAGATTTAGAATTAAATGATTTAGTATTTTCAGAATTATTTACAAGAACACAAACGATTTTAAATGCATTAACATCATCTGAAATTACAGGAAAAGTTTTGAATTCAGAAGAATTAGCAGAATTACTATATGTTGCATATAACAGAGAATCATCAGACACATATACATTAAGAAATGCACTTGATGCACAATATGATAGATTATATTCAACAGCTAAAGATGTACTTGAAACATGAAAACAAGAATTGAAAAAGCAAATAGAAACAGAAGCTTTAAAATTAGCAACAAACAGTATAACAAAAGCAGATGAACAATTAAAAGAAGAAAGAAAACTTAAAGCTGCAGAAATTAGAAGAAAAGCTGAAAGTATAATGGCTGATTATAAAGATGATTTAAGTAAAGATTTATATGAAAAAACAATAAAGGAAATCAGAGAAGCAGAATTGGATACTTCTGATATAATTGATGTAAAACCTAAAATAAGAAAAATCACAGGCGTTAAATAACAAATGAGGAGGAAAACTATTAATGAGTAGAAAAAATTTAGATACTCTACAAATCAAAAATGTGGAAAGCACAGAGTCAAAAGGACCATTATTAGAAAATATAAAAGATATAAAAGATTTAATAGCTCCTTCTGGAATAGATGCTTCAAGCACAAATCACCTTGAAATATTTTCAAATACAAATAAATATGCAAGAACAATGATAATATCAGTGCTTCCAAGAATGTGTACATTTCCAGAATTTTTGAGAAGTATGTATACATTTGGAGATATCAATGTATCAGTGTTTATAAATCCAATAAGTGAAGCAAAATCACAAAATGAATTAAATAAAGTAATAAATACACTAGAGTCAGAAAGAATCGTTGCTAAAGATAGAGGAAATATCAATAGAGAGAGTGAATTAGCACAAAAAAGAATAGAAGCAGAAGAGCTTAGAGATGCAATTGCTGCAGGAATGGATAAATTATATGAATCATCAATAATTTGTACATTATTTGCATATGATATGGAAGAGCTAGATAGAAGGACTGAATTATTAACATCAGAAATGTCAAAAACACTTGTGGAATTAAAAGCGGCTTGGGCACAACAAGAACAAGCATTTCAAAGTAATATGCCATTCAACAATGATAAATTAGGAAAAAAACACACATTTGATAGAAGATCAATGTCAACAGTATTTCCTTTTATAAATTCAGATGTAGGACATGAAAATGGTGTTCCTCTTGGATTTAACAGACAAACAGGATTACCTATATTGTATGATAATTTTAGTAATACATTAAGCAACTACAATATGGTTGTGTTCGGTAAATCAGGTGCTGGTAAAGGTGTTGCAATAAAAACATTAATAGCAAGATCAGCAGTGTTAAATGGAATTGAAACATTGGCACTAGATGCTGAAGGCGAATATGGAGTTGTTGCAGAAGCACTTGGAGGAGTCAACATAGTAATATCTCCAAACTCAAATACAATAATAAATCCATTTGATGTTGAGCCTGAAATTGTAAGGGATGAAATAACAGGAAAAGAGCAAATTGTATTAAATGTTGAAAACAAAATTGAAGACGTAACACAAATTATCTTAACAATGGCAAGAGGAAGTACAAAATCAGAAGATGTAAACGAAGTAACAAAGCAAATTATTTCAGAAGCAATAGCTGAGGAGTATTCATCAATAGGCGTTAACAACAATGTAAATAGTTTATACGCAGTAGATCAAAGAAGCACTTCAAGAACAGAGTTCTTAGGAAGAAAGAAAAAAGCAATGCCTACAATGACAAGCTGGTATAAGAGAATTGTCAATAATGCAAGAGCAAATACAAATGAAGATTATAGATTCCATTACAGTTACTTGGTTAAAGTAATGAGACAGTATGTAAGAGAATATAATGGACCAATGTCATACTTTGATGGACAATCAACATTTGACTTATTGGATGGAACACAATTCATAAATATGGATATTTCTCAATTAGAGGAAAGATTTGCTAGACCATTGGCACAACAAATCTTACTATCTTGGATTTGGGAAAAATATGTTAAGAAAAACAGTGAAGATAAATCTAAGGCAGGAAAGAAGAGAGTGCTAGTAGATGAAGCTTGGATGTTACTACCATTCCCAGAAGCCGTAGACTTCTTAAACAAAATGGCTAGACGTGCAAGAAAAAGAAATGTTTCACTAGCAGTTGTATCACAAAGATTCCAAGATTTCTATGAAAAATCTGAAGTACAAGCGGTATTAACATCATCAGATACAAAATTATTCCTAGCACAGGATAAATCTGAAATACAATATATACAAGAAATATTTAAGTTAAGTGAGGGTGAAGCTTCATTCTTAACAACATGTGCAAGAGGAGAAGGATTATTTAAAGTTGGAGAGCAAACAGCAATAATTGAAATTAGACCAACTAAGAAAGAACTTGAATTTATTGAAACAAATATAAATAAAATAAGGGAAAATAAATAATAAAATAATAAAAGGAGTGGATATGAAAAACAAAATAATTACAATATTGACATTACTAATCTTGATTTTTGAATTCATAATACCAACTCCTTTTTTAGTACCAAAATCAACAGCAGGATCAGCTGTTGTTGACGCTGTAAAAGGTGAAAACGTTAGAGATGTAGCGATCAGAAGACAAAAAAATGGAAATGACAACGTCAATTCACTAATAAATTCAGGAACAACAACATCAAAAACAGGAACAACAAGTGGAAATGAAACTGTAGATCAAAAAGATGAAATAACATCATCTCCAAGCATGTTTAGCGCAGGATTCAGTATATTACTAGTATTATTATCAATTGTACCAGCAATGATTTCAACATTATTAACTTTAATAGTAACTGGAAAACCATTTGTACCATTACTTGATAACACCAATGTTTATACAATTGGAAATTTATTAGCAAACAAGTATCCATTATTTGATGTAGATATCTTTGATACAAAAGAGTCTGATGGAATGTACTCAGAGACATTGTCACTAATAAAAGAACAAATATCAATTTTCTATATGACAGTAAGAAACTTAAGCATTATGCTACTAGTTGTAGTATTAATGTACATTGCAATAAGAATGTTAATTGGAAGTGCATCAGCAAGTCAGACCGCTAAATTAAAAGACATGTTAATAGGTTGGGTTAGAGCTATATTCTTAATATTTGTATTGCAATATTTAGCAGTCGGATTAGTTGCTTTGTCAAACACAGCAATATCAATAATAGATCACGTAGCATCAGACACTCTTATGGACGTTGAAAAGAAGATAATGCAAAATGTATTCGGGAATTATTGGCTCGAAGGAAGCATAGTTAAGCAAGTATTCTATTTTTTATCAATGCTATCAATAATATGGTATCAACTTAAATTCTTCCTAGTATATATAAAAAGAGCAATGCAAGTATATATGCTAATGATAATTTCACCATTAATATGCGTATCATATCCAATTGACAGAATTGCAGATGATAGAGGACAAGCATTAAGACAATGGATAATTGATTTTTCAACAGCAATTTTGATGCAACCATTTCAATATATGATATATGTATTAATATTCGGATCATTTGATGAAATAATGTTCAAAGTACCATTATTAACAGCAATAGCATTTTATTTATTAGGAAAATCAATGAAGATAGCTAAAAAAGCTCTACAAATTAAATCAAATGAAGAAATTGATCAAGACTTGGATAAAGTATTAAAAATAGGAAAATAATTTATGAAAGAAAAAAAGATTTTTAAATATATATTAATAATTTTATCAATAATTTTAGTAATTGCATTGGCAAGACAATTATTAAAAGAAAATATTGGAATAAATATAAATGAATTATCGAGTATACTGGAGAAAACAGGCACAAAATTGTTAAAAGCTGAAAATGGTAAAGAAAAAGAATATAGAGTCGACATCTATTTGAAATTTGGAAAACAACCTTCAGAAGATGAAAGCTCAAATAAAGAATACTTTGAATATTTAATGACATTAATAAATCCAATATTAAAAAAGAAAAGCTTTAGATTAATAGATAAAGATAAGGGCATGATTATTAGAGGAAAATTTAATGCAAATGGAATAATAAAATATATTGTTAACAATGATGTGAATTATTTTGCAAACATTGCAAGCTTGGAGAATATAGGAAACCTTCCTAAAGAATCTGATTTAATAAATCCGGTAATAAAATCACCAGAATTAATTGATTTATTAAATAATGATTGGAACAGAAATACATCTAAAACAATTGGAAAAATCACAAGAAGTGTAAAAAATGTGGATTATTATGATAATAATGGATATAGAATAAAAATGATAGATGGAAAAGTTGCAGCAATCATATTTAACAAAAGCTACAATAAAGAAGTTTTTGAAGGAATATATCCAGGCATGCCAGCAAATGATTTTAAATATCGTACTTTAAATACAAGTTCAAATGACATATCAATTCAAGGATTTGACTCTCAAAAGTATACTGCTTTTTATTATAATCAAGAAATATTTGTAACAAGAAAAAAAGATTATGATGAAATAAAAAATAAAGAATTCGAGAAAGCAGTAAATGAGTTATTGAAAAATAAAGATTATAATAAATTTTATAAAAAAGTGATAGAGATATATCCTGATTTTTATATAAAAAGAGTACAATCCGACTCAATGTATATATCATTCCCATTAGAAGGGTTTGAAATAAAATATAATTATCAAAGTCCAACTATTGGAGAAAAAGAAACAGGAATATATATATACTCAAATTACAAAGGAAAAGTTTATTTGAATAAAACATTACAGGATATAGTAAAAGAAAACAAAATTAAAACAGATCAAATTAAATTGACTCCAATAAATTCAAATGAAGTATTAATATATGATATGCAGGAGATATAAATGAATAAAATTAAGAGGATTGCAATATTATTTTTGATAATATCCACAATATTTAATTTTATATATTCAGTAAAAGCATTGAGTTCAAGTGTAGGAATTAATAATCTAGAGATTAAAAAAACTAGATTTGAAATAATGCAGTTAAAGCAAAAAGTGGATAAATTAAAAAATAATAAAGATAATTTGGGAGATTATAGTCAATCAATAGTAAAAATTTCAGAAGATGTAGATAATTATTTAAAAGCTGCTGAAGAAGACAAAAATGGAACAACAATGGTACCATCACAAAATTGGAATTTCATAACTTCAGTAGTAAATGCACTTGAGTCGAGACAAAATACTGAATCAAGTTATAATTCAAGCAATAACGTAAATCAAACTACAGTAGATTATGGAGATACATATTATATTCCTAAAAATCTAAAAAAAGTACCAGGAAATTTATATAAAGTTGAAGCTAAAATCAATGAATTTAAGAAGACTGTAGGTGGGAAAGCTGGAGATCAAACAGGAAATGAAGTCAGAATAATGCCGTTTCCAGGAGACAAAAGGATTTTTTCTGTTTTTAGACATTCAGATCCAAAAGTGGCAAGAACAATAGCATATTATCTTGGAGATGCTGCTAGCAACGAATATATTGGATATGATCAACCGGACAGAGACAGCTTTGATATAGAAGTTGCAAAAGTAAATTATGAGCCTATGAATTTAACTACTCCATGTAATACAGATTGTTCAGCATTTGTTTCAACTGGAATAAAATTTGCATTTATGAAAGCGGGAATAAATAAAAAGGTTAGCCTAATGGATACACCAGGGTTACGAAGAGATTTACCAGGACTTGGATTTACTGAAGTTACTGATATAGGAAGAGGAACAAGTGACCAATTAGCTAGTACGCAAAAGATGCAAATAGGAGATATTGCAGTAACGATAAGCAAAGGGCATGCATTTGTGTGTATGGGAGATTACTATATAGCAAGTGAAACACCTCCGTTAAGTCCAGGAGTATATGGTTCTGGTGGCTCAAATGGTTACACCGCCGAAGGCGAAGAAGTAGATGACAGACAAAACATTGACGAAAAGAAGTTTAGATTTAGTGGCCTTCCGGGAGATGTAACATATGAAGGAGAAATTAATCCAATTAGAAACTTTTTTAAAAAGATTGGTGATTTCATTGACTATTTATTGGGATTATTATTCATGATAATCAAAGTTATAATTATTGGATTTACAAATATCATTTACAATATATTTTTAACAATAACATCATTTATGAAAAAATAAAAAGGAGGAATTATGAAGAAGCTAAAAAAGAATATAATAATAACAATCATAGCTATTTTAGCTTTATTCATGATTTTTGCAAAACCAACATATGGTTTATTAAACATAGATGAAGATCAATCAGCAGTAGAATCTCAATTAGGAAAAGATTTAGAATTAGGAGCCTCAGATGATGAAGGAACAACAGAAGGCAATCCTAAAACAGTAGAAGAAATTATAAATGAAAATGAAAAGAACAAATTATTAGAAGGTGCAAAAAAATTAATAACAATAGATACAATGTTATTTAACGAAGAACCACTAGTCGATATTAATTTTTTCAATGACTCAGAAGCCGTAAAAGAAATAAAAGAAAAAAATCCAAAAGCATTTATAATTCAGATAAGAGAAGGAATAAAAACTTGGTATTATGTATTAAGAAATATTGCAATAATGGTAATGGTTATAGTATTAATGTATGTTGCAATAAGAATGCTTTTGAATATGTATACAGAGTCTCCAGAAAATAAAGCAAGATATAAAGAAATGATGATAGCATGGATAAAAGCATTATCAACATTAATAATTATGCACATTATAATTTATACAGTAATTGCATTTAACACAGATATTATTGAAACAATAAAAGATGTAGCACATATAGATGACCCAAGATTACAAAATTTAAATGTAATTTTATTAGAAAGAGCATTAGATATAAGATTGTCGATATCATTTCCAGCAACAATTTTATATGTAATGGTAACATTTTTAACAATACAATATTTTTTCGTATATTTAAAGAGATTCATTTTAGTATTGATATTAATAATTTCAGGGCCATTTATCATAGTTAAAACAGCATATGAATCAACAGGAAAATCAGTAAGTAAAACATATTCAAAATGGTTATATGATTTAATAATAAATGTAATGGAACAAAGTATACATGCATTATTTTATGCATTATTCGTAAGAAGTTTATTCGAAGGTGCAATGGAAAATTTACTAGGATTTTTAATATTCTGGTTTGTTTTGAAATCAATGTTAAAATTATCAGCAACAGTAATTAAATTATTTAAATTTAATTCAAAATCAGGGTCAGTTGGATCAATGCCTGCAGAACGTGGAAGAGGATTAATGACATTTGCAAAATTCCAACTTGCAAAGAAAACATTTAAGAGTTATGCAAGTATAACAACTAAACCAGCAAAAGCAATAGCTACTACTATTGGAGGATTTGCATATACAGCTGGAATTTCTGGAGCAAGATTAATTACAAATAAATTATCAATTAACAACGATATAAATGACCCAAATAAAGAGTTAATTAGGGATAAAATTGATAAAGTTGTATTAGGAAATCCACTAGTTAGTAAACATATATTACATCACGAAAGTCCAGAGGAAACAGAACAATTATTAGATGTAAGAAAAGATGCAAGAAGAGAAACTGAATCAAGTAAATATTCAAAAGAATTATCTAAAAAATATACTAAAGAAAAAATCGGTAATTTTACAGCTAATGTGGCAACAACAGCTAAAATTAATGCAATGAAAGCAGCAAGAATACTTGGTGTCCCATTCGCATTAATAAAAGACTTAACTGATGGTGAAGATATTTCATTTAGTACATTAGAATTATTAAAAATGACTGATTGGAAAAAAGTTAAAAAAGATTATGATAAAAAGCATGAAAAATCTAATAAAACGATAGAAAAGTATAAAAAACAAATTAATGCACATGGAGAAACTATAAAAGATAAAGCTAAAATAAGATCTGAATATAGAGAATTATTAGCTGAAAGAAGACGCAGAAACAGTATTAATGACAATATTAGAAATGAAAGAATAAGCGCAGAAGATATAAAAAGAAAGTTAAGAAGAATTCACTATTTAGATATAAATGCAAACTCACTAGACAAAATAGTAAAGAAACAAATGGCAGAACTAAATATTGAAAATAAAGAAGATTTGACAACAACAAAAATAAACTTGATTTTAGATAGAGTAATTGAAAAATCAAAAATGGATTATAGTGAAAGACAAGCTGCACTTGAAAAATTAAGCAGAAATAGATTTGTAGATTCAGAAAATAATGAAGAACAAAACGATGAAAATAACAATTCTTCAAGAAGACCTGATAATGTAATAGTGATTAGTCAAACAGCAGCAGCAATAAATAGACAGAATATAGAACAAAATCAAGAATTAAGAAATGTTGATACTAATGAAGAAACAACTAATAATGAGCAGACAATAAATGATGCGAACCAAGAGACACAGACTTCAAGCAGAAGGGAAAACACTGAACAAAGAATAGATATTAACGATATAAGTGAAGCTAGAGCAAAAAGAGAAGGTTCAAGATACATAGCAGAAGAATTAAGCAGAATATTAACATCAGTAATTGCTGAAGATGAAAATATAGCTAAGATTGGAAACAGTATAAATACCTTAAAAGATTCAAATGAAAAAAGAAAATCAAAATTAAATGTTAATAAATTTATTGATAATTTATAATAATTAAGGGGAGAATATGAAGAAAATAAGTAAAATCCTAATAATATTAATAACCATTTGTATGCTAACTATTGCGTCTTTTACAAAAGATGTAAGAGGAGCAACTTATGATAAAGGAGAAATTGCTGGATTAGCAACTGAAATTCAGAAAGCTATTAATGATAATAAAGTAAAAGATATAGTTGTTAGGCAAAATCTACAACTTTATGTTGATAGTATAAATAACACAGCAACTGAACAACCTGGAGACACAATAGAGATAAATGAAGAGACCATAAACGAAGTTAAAAGAATGGCAGAAGAACAGGGAATAATAAAAAATAGTACTAATACAAATAAAAATAACAAAGTATCATTACCAGAAAAAGTAAATCCAAATGATCCAAATAGTCCCATAAGAGCGCCTGGGAGTTTTAAGCTTGTTTATCCTAATGATCCAATGTATAAATTTTATGCAGGATTAATTAATCCTAAATTAACTGCAAAACAAATATCAAATCAACAAGAATATATAAAAAAACAAATGGATTCTACAAAAGATCCAGCGTTAAAAGTAGAATTACAAAAAAAATATGATGAATTGGATAAGAAAAAAAGTGAAGCGACAGTTAGCTCAAGTGGAACAGCAGAAATTCCGGAAGAATTAAATAAATCAATTAATGATACATTAAACAAAGCTAGAGAAGAGGAATCTGATGAAGACGAAGCCGAAGATGAAGATGATGGATTAGGAAATCCAACAATATTAAAGCTTATAACAGGAGCATTGGATGGAATTGTAGGAATACTATTTTGGTTGCCTAAAATGTTGTTATTAGTCACATTATACACTGCAGCATCAATAATAGGAGCTATTATAGGTGGAAATTTTTCAATTGAATCAATAATATTTAACCAAGCAATAGAAAATCCAATAAGTTTAATAAGCGTAAATTTTTTTGATAAAACAGGTAGTGATAAAGATAATACTAATAAATTAATTCAAGAAAACATTGCGACATGGTATATAGCGATTAGAAATATTGCAATAACGATATTAGTAATTGTAGCAATGTATATTGCAATAAGAATGTTATTAGCCACAACATCTGAGAAAAAAGCTCAATATAAAGAAATATTAATTTATTGGGTACAAAGCTTAGCATTAATATTTGTATTACACTATATAATGATTGGAATTATCGCAATAAATGATGCACTAGTAAAAGCATTATATAAAGCCGGAGAGCAAGTCATCGCCGGAAAAAATAATGATATCATGGAAACACTATTTGGTAATGCATTAAAAGCAATCAAGATAACAACATCAATGGCAAACACTTTTGCATACATGGTATTATGTGTTGTTACAATAATGTTCTTTATTTCATATTTAAAAAGAATGATGACAATAGCATTTTTAATAACAATAGCACAATTAGTAACTGTAACATACTCAATAGATAAAATAGGAGATGGAAAATCACAAGCACTAAATGCATG
>JABCOX020000099.1 GCA_013333395.2 Clostridiales bacterium
ACAAAAAGATAAAAAAGAAGATGAATCAATATTGCAAATAGTTGCAAATACATTAACTGTTAATGATTTTTCTAAATTGTTATCTAAATCAAATATTATAGCTTTAATTGTCGCATCTATTTTGTTTGGAATTGCGATGAATATGGCCGGAGATTCTGCAAAACCTGTGGAAGAATTTTTAGATTCTTGCTATGCTATAATATTAAAATTGAATCAAATTGTAATTTGGTATGCACCAATAGGACTTGGTTGCTATTTTGCAACTATGGTTGGCAAGTTTGGTGAATCAATTGCAGTTGGTTATGCTAAATTGTTTGTAATTTATACTATTGTAGCATTGTTGTTTTATGTAGTATTTTATACTATTTGCGCATTTATTGCTGGAGGAAAGAGGGGAGTTATTGCTTTTTGGAAAAATATAATACCTTCTACATTAACTGCTGTTGGAACATGTTCTTCTGCGGCTTGTATACCAGTAAATATTGAGGCAAGTAGAAAAATGGGAATATCTGATGATATTTCTGGAACTGTTGTATCTCTTGGTACAAGTTTTCATAAAGATGGTTCTATGATAGGATCAGTATTTAAAATTATGTTTTTAGTTTGTTTGTTTGGAATTAATCCAGGTATTGGACAAATAATAGGTGTTTCAATATTGGCAAACTTACTAATAACAGGTGTTCCAATAGGTGGTGGAACTATTTCTGAAATGTTAATTTTAACAATGATGGGATTTCCTCTACAAGCATTACCAATATTGACAGTTATTGCAACTTTAATTGATGCACCAGCAACATTATTAAATGCAGCTGGGGATCCAAATGTATCTATGTTAGTAGCAAGAGCAGTTGACGGTAAAAATTGGATGGATAAAAATAAAGAAGATAATAAAGAAATAAAAGAATAATAAATACATCGGTGTGAGCAATTAATTTATTAATTGCTCTTTTATATAATAATTAAAGGAGGTTTATATGCAAGAGTTAAAAATCAAAGGAATTTATAGACATTATAAGGGAGATTTTTATTTTGTTGAAGATATTATATATCATAGTGAAACAGCAGAAAAAATGGTGGCTTATAGAGCTTTATATGGGGAGAATAAATTGTGGTGTAGACCATATGATATGTTTTTAGAGGAAGTTAATAAAAATGGTCAAAAATATAGATTTGAACTTCAAGACATTAAAAGTGTTAAAGAAAAATAGTATATATTTAATTAGGGGAGTAGAAAAATATTGGAATTTTATAGTGTTAAATTAAATAAAGAAATGGATGATATAGAAAAAGTTGATGAATTTAACATTAATTTGTCAAAAATATATTTTCTTTCTAATGTAAATTATGAATTTAAAAATGAATTGGCTAATGAACAATTAATTTTTGTATTCGATGGTTCTAATTTATTAAATGATAAAAATAAAATTTTTAATAAAATAAAACATATTGATAAAAAGGTTAGAAAAATCATTGGTGAAGAGTTTAAAGTTATAGTTTTTAATTCTAATGGAGAAAATGAAAAAGATGTTTTTGATTTAATTAGAACTATTAAAATTGTTTTGCTGAAGAGAAAAATTGATAGATATGAATATATTTATGATGTTGCTTGTAATTATTTAGATAATGAATTTATTACTAAAAATATTTGTGATTTTAAAAATGATAAATGTTTTGCCAAGAGAGATTTTAATTGTACTTGTGGATGTTGTCGACATTTTAAACATTTTTTTTCGAATAAATTAGTTCAATGTGAATATTTAATTGATAAGCATTGTTCTGCAAAATGTTTACCATGTAAAATGTTTACATGTGATGAAATTGTTAGGGATAAAAAAATAAAATATAGATTTTCTGATATATTTTTATTAGATAAATTTTTTAATCCTATTTAAAAAATTGTAATATTAATGAATTGTTTTAATAAAAAAGAGACGATTATAAAAAGGTTGTTATGGTTTGGATTTTAATATTTAGATATGTTTTATGAAATATTATTTTAACTTAATTATTAAAATAATTTCATAATTGACTTATCAGATTCTGTATTTGACCTTACTTTAAGCCTAAAAAGTGCTATAATAATAATGTGTAAAAGAATGAGAATTTTATATTTTACAGATTACATAAAAAGGAAGGTGCTGTATGTTTAGAATTGGTGATAACATAGTATATCCGATGCATGGTGCAGGGACAATAGATTCTATAGAAGAAAAAGAAATATTGGGAGAGAAACTACAGTATTACGTTATTAAGATGCCGGGAGAAGTAAAAGTTATGGTTCCTACATCTAAAGCTGAATCTTTAGGTGTAAGAGGTATAATAGATGAAACTGGTGCTAAAAATGTATTAAAATTATTGGAACAGGATGAAACTGAAATGTCTCAAAATTGGAATAAAAGATATAGGGACAATTTAGATAAAATGAAAACAGGTGATATTTATCAAGTTGCTGATGTTGTAAGAAATTTAACTTTCCAGCAAAAAGAAAAAGGAACATTATCAACTGGAGAAAAAAAGATGCTTAGTAATGCTAGATTAATATTAGTAAGCGAATTAGCTTTAGCAGAAAAGACTCCACAGGATGAAGTTGAGCGTTTAATTGATAATAAAATTGAAATGTCTTATAAAGAGTACAGAGTACCAACAGAAGCTACAATTGATTTACAAAAAAGTGCGGTTACAAAATTTATTCCTTTTGATAATGGGACAACTACTGTTTAAAGAATATAAGGCAAAGGAAATATTATTTTAACTTGTATTTCCTTTGCTTTTTATTTGATTATATATTTATTGTATAATATTGATTTTGAAAGGCTGATTAATGGAGAGATATAATGATGAAATATTGGATGAAATAAGATCACGAAATGATATTGTTTCTACAATTTCTCAATATATGACGTTAAAGAGAAAAGGTAGAAATTATTTTGGTCTTTGTCCATTTCATAATGAAAAGTCACCATCTTTTTCGGTATCACCGGATAAGCAAATTTTTCATTGCTTTGGTTGTGGAGTTGGTGGAGATGTTATTAATTTTGTAAAGAAAATTGAAAATATTGGTTTTTTAGATTCAGTAAGATTGCTAGCGGAGAAAAGTGGGATTCAATTGCCAAATGATATTAGCAAAGCTGAAGAGAAAAATATTAAATTAAAAAATAGAGTTTATAAAATTAATGAATTGGCTGCAAAGTTTTATCACGAAAATTTATATAAGTCGACTTCTAAAATTGCACAGGATTATATAAAGAAGAGGAAATTGAATAATGCTACTTTGAAATCTTTTTTAATGGGATATGCATCAAATAGTAGCAATGAATTGCTTAGATATTTAAAAGAACAGGAATTTACTGAAGAGGAACTGTTAGCTTCTTGCTTAATTGGAAAGTCTGACAGGGGTTATTATGATAAATTTAGAAATAGATTGATGATTCCAATAAGGGATGAAAGAGGAAGATTTATTGCTTTCGGAGGTAGAGTCCTTGATGATAGTAAACCTAAATATATCAATTCTCCTGAAAATATTGTTTATAGTAAGGGAAGAAATCTGTTTGGATTGAATGTTGCAAGGGAAGGAGTTCATGGACCTTTAAAACGATTATTAATTGTTGAAGGTTATATGGATGCTATTTCTTTATATCAAAGAGGAATTACTAATGTTGTAGCTTCTTTGGGGACTGCATTGACTGATTCTCAAGGTAGGTTACTTAGAAGAAATACTGAGCAAGTTATTTTAGGATATGATGCTGACGGTGCAGGTCAGCAGGCAATTATTAGGGGTATGGAAATTTTAAAAAGTATGGATATTGATATTCGTATTCTTCAAATTTCTGGAGCTAAGGACCCTGATGAATATGTTTTAAAATTCGGACCTGAGAAAATGGTAAAAGCAATGGATGAAGCTATTTCAGCTATTGAATTTAAGATAAAAGTTTTAAGAGCAAATCTGGACTTGAATAATGTTAATGATAAAGTTAAATTTTTAACTGAAATTGCAAAAATTCTTTCTAATGTTGATAATAATATTGAAAGAGAAGTTTATATTGATAGAATTTCAAAAGTTTATGAAATTAGTAAAAATGCTATAGTTTCTGAAGTTGATAAGTTACTTTATAGGAGTTTAGCTGGAGTTACAAAATTTGAAAAATCAAATATTGTATTGAAAGATACTCAAGATTCAAAAATTGATGTAGCAACTAGAAAACGTGAAGGAATGGTGGTTTATTTATTAATCGATTATACCAAAGCTGCGTTTGAAAAAATCAAAAATGTTGTTGATTTAGATTTAATAAAGTCTGAAAAAAATAAAAAAATTATTGGTATTTTATATGAAAGAATTGATTTGAATAATCTTCCTGAGAATATAATTTCGTTATTTGAAGATGAGGATGATATTAACTATGTTAGTGGAATTTTATCATATGATTTTGAAATTAGTGATGTAAATAAAGCGATTGAGGATATTGAAAAGGTATATTATAAAGAAAAATTAATTTCTTTAAGAAATGAATTGATTTTAAAATTAGAAAATAGCAATGATGCTGAAGAAGCTGATAAAAAAGAGATTGAAAATGAGTTAACAAATGTAATTTTGGAACTTACAAAAATGAAGTAGGAGGGGCTTTAATGTCTAGAAAAAAAGAAGTAGAAAACGTTGAGAACTTAGAAAATGTTGAAAAAATAGAAAGCTTAGAAAGTTTAGAGAACGTTGAAGAAACAAATACTAAAGCATCTAAAAAAGATAAAAATGAGAGTACTACTGTATCAAAAATTGATCAAATTGTTAATAGTGTAAAGGATAAGGGAAAGATTGATTATAGTGAGTTAGCAGCACAACTTGGCAATTTTTCTCCAGAAGAAATGGAGAAGTTGTTTGATAAACTTGAAAAATTAAATATTCAAGTAGCTAATGAGACTGTTGATATTGACGATGAAGAACCAAATATTGAAGATTTGGAAGAAGTTGAAGATTTAGATATAGAGGATGTTAATATTGATACACTTGAAGGTATTAGTGTTGATGATCCAGTAAGAATGTATTTAAGGGAAATTGGTAAAATCCCACTTTTATCTTTTGAAGATGAATTAAAATATGCTAAATTATCTTACGAACATGATGAAGCTGCTAAGCAAAAATTAACGGAGTCTAACTTGAGATTGGTGGTTAGTATTGCTAAGAAGTATGTTGGTAGAGGTATGTTGTTCTTGGATTTAATTCAAGAAGGTAATATGGGATTGATTAAAGCTGTTGAAAAGTTTGATTATACTAAAGGATTTAAATTTAGTACATATGCTACTTGGTGGATTAGACAAGCAATTACTAGAGCGATTGCTGATCAAGCAAGAACAATTAGAATTCCAGTTCATATGGTTGAAACTATTTATAAATTAATAAGAACTTCAAGACATTTGTTTCAACAAAATGGTAGGGAACCAACGCCGGAAGAAATTGCAGTTGAAATGGAAATTCCGGTTGAGAAGGTCTTAGAAATTCAAAAAATAGCTCAAGATCCTGTTTCTTTGGAAACTCCGATAGGTGAAGAAGACGATAGCCATTTAGGAGATTTTATTCCTGATGATGATTCACCATCACCACAGGATGCAGCTTCTTATACAATGCTTAAAGAACAATTAAATGAAGTTTTAGAAACTTTAACACCTAGGGAAGCAAAGGTTTTAAGATTGAGATTTGGTCTTGATGATGGTAAAGCTAGAACACTTGAAGAAGTTGGAAAAGAATTTAGTGTAACTCGTGAGAGAATAAGACAGATTGAAGCGAAAGCTTTAAGAAAATTGAGACATCCTTCAAAGAGCAAAAAATTAAAGGAATATATGTAGACGTCTTGTAATTTGAAGGGGTTTGTGTTAGAATAGGTGGAGTTAAAAGTATTATTACTTTTTTCCTTGCTTATTTTAATGATAAGCTATTATCCAAGAGGAGGTGAATAATAATGAACAAATATGAAAGTGTTATCATTGTTAATCCTAATGTAGATGAAGAAGGCATCAAAGCTTTAGAAAAGAAATTTACAGATATTATTAATAATGATGGTAAGTTAGAAAAAATTGATAACTTAGGAAAAAGAAAATTAGCTTATGAAGTTAAGAAAAATAACGAAGGTATTTATTTAGTTTTAACATTTGAAGCTAATGCAGATTTAATCGAAGAACTACAAAGAAATTACAGAATTACTGATGAAGTTATTAAATTTATTGTTATCAGAATAGAAGAATAATTTTTAAATTAGGGCGCTTAGAAAGGCAATTTTATGAATAAAGTAATTTTAATTGGTAGATTAACAAGGGACCCAGAAGTTAGATACACACAAGCAAATAATACAATGGTTGCATCTTTTTCTTTAGCAGTTAATAGAAGATTTGCTAGAGAAGGTGATGGACAAACAGCTGACTTTTTAAATTGTGTTGCTTGGTCAAAAACTGGAGAATTTATTAGTAAATACTTCAAAAAGGGTCAACAAGTTGGAGTTGTTGGTAGAATTCAAACAAGAAGTTGGGATGATCAACAAGGACAAAAACATTATGCAACAGATATAGTTGTTGAAGAAGCATATTTTGCTGATTCAAGAAGAGATAATGGTGGTATGATGGATGGAGATAATCCATTTGCTACAGAAAATTTTGATGCTAACAATGGTGCTGATACTTCTGATTTTGAAGTTTCATCTGGTGATGATTTACCATTTTAGTAAATATGTTAGGAATGGGGGCGAAAATAATGGCAGATAAGAAAAATAATAGAAGAAATAATAAAGATTATGATGATGATTACAGAATCAAAAAAATAAGAAAAAAAGCTTGTCCTTTATGTTCTGATAAAGATTTAGTATTAGATTACAAAAATCCTGAACAATTAAAGAAATTTGTTAATGAAAGAGGTAAGATTCTTCCAAGAAGAACAACAGGAGCTTGTGCTAAACATCAAAGAGATATTACTATTGCAGTAAATAGATGTAGAGCAATTGCTATGTTACCATATTCACAAAACTAATATAAGTTTTAAAAAGATGGGTTTTAACCCATCTTTTTTTGTATGTGTTTATTTTTAATTTGATATTCCATGATGTATTTCAGGTGTATTATCATCTATTGGAAGCATTGTATAACCATTTTTTTGACAATATTCAATAATTCTAGGTAGTGCTTCTAGGATTTTTTTATTTGTTCCAAAGTCATGCATTAAGACTATGTTTGAACGGTTTGGTCTTAGTTCCCTTACTACATTGTTGTAGCAATCATCTGCTGTTCTGGCTCTTCCTGCATCATCATCATCAACATTCCAATCATAGTATTTATATCCACGTTGTTTTGCTGTTTTTGTGATTCTGCTCATAATTCCTTTTGAATATCTTTTGCTTATTGTGTTTGAACTTCCACCTGGAAATCTAATATAGTGTGAATCGAATCCAGTATCTGCTTTTACTTTGGCTCGTAATTTATCAATTCCATCTAGGTATGAATTATCATCTTTGTATGCTATTGCGTAATTATGATCATATGCATGTAATCCAATTGTATGTCCTTCATTAACTTCACGTTGTAAAGTTGTTTTATTGTAGCTTCCTGAGTTTATAACAAAAAATGTTGCTTTGACATTGTATTTTTTTAGGATGTCTAGTACGGAATTGGTAATACTACTTGGGCCATCATCAAATGTTAAGTATGCAATGCTTTTTCCATTTGATGTAGTTGTTTTAGATTCTGATGTTTTATTTTCACTAACTTTATTTGTTTGTGTTTTATTTTCGTTTGTTTTATTTTCAGTTGGTTTTGATTGAGTTTCGGTAGTATTTGTTGTGTTTTTATTATTATCTATTGTAGCTGGTGTATTGTTTGTTTCTGATTTTGTTATTTTTGTTGTGTTTTGTACTTCTTGTTGTGATGTACTTGCAATTGTTTGTGAAGTATTGATTGTTTCGTTTTTAGCAAGTAGATTGTTCCAAGAAAATGCAATTTGAACTGATATTAAAATTAAAGAAATTATAAAAACTAATATGGGTAATAGCGATAATTTTATTTTTGCAGTATGTGTATTTTTTGCATTATATAGATAGAATGTTTTATCATTTAAATGTTTAATTTTATTATTTGAGTATATTGCGATAATGATTGTTAAACCAATTAAGGCAATAATTTCTGCAATTATCATTCTAGCTTCGACTGATAAGGATAGTATTAAATTATTCATTAGAAATCTCCTTTTGTATGTATTTAATTTATATATTATATTGTATTCATTAATGAAATAAGTATATCATTTTTGAAAAAATAATTCTATAAAATATTAATATTTGAAAATGTCTTTTAATTGATTTTACTATGTAATTATGATAAAAATATAATGATTGGAGATTATTATGAATGAGGTAAAAAATAGAAAATCTAGACAATCTAATAGTGTTAAAAGAAGAAGTAAACAACCAAGAAAGAAAACGCCTACAATTGGTATAAAGGTTAAAATTTTTGCTTTTTTGTTAGCAGTTGCAGCTATTATAATGATATATTCAAATTTTTCTAGTCCGGCACGCGTACTTAGGGATTTTTATAGAAAAGTTAATGATCATAAATATGGAGAACTTTATGAATTAGTAGATACTGATATGAGTAAAGATGAATTTACTAATAAAATGA